>NZ_JBFAJA010000075.1:0-66372 GCF_040654975.1 Dactylosporangium sp. NPDC050588
GCGCTCGGAGGCGCCCGCCCGGCCGGTTCTTACCAGCACCATTCCATCCAGAGCCGCCGCGCTCCGGACAACAGGCGAACGGCACTCTTGTGGCGGATCGTCATTTTCCGCATTTGCCACCTCCAGCAGAGATCACAATGAATTGATCAGCATCATAGAGTCATTCGTCGATGAATGGGAAGAGTGCCGCGATCATGAGCCGCGCACCCGCAGCCGGCTTGACTCGGGCCGGCACCGGTTGCAACCCTGTCGCGGTGTTCGGCCGTCTGGTAGGCGTGCGTCCTACGATCTCTGGCCTGCTGGCCGCCGTGGTCCTGCTGCTGGGCACGTTGGGCGGCGACGGCGTCCCGGTGCACCGGCCCGCGCAACCGCCGCCGGCCGTGTCCGCGGTGCCAGTCGCCGCCGCGCCCTCGCCCAGCCCCACGCCGTCGGCGTCGCCCTCGGCCAGCCCGACCTTCCACGACGGCGACGGGCGCTTCGGCGCGTTCATCACCACGAGGAGCCCGGCGGTCGCGCTGACCTTCGACGACGGGCCGGACCCGATCAACACCCCCAAGCTGCTGGACATGCTGCGGGAGCGGCACATCCACGCCACGTTCTGCATGGTCGGTTTCCGGGTCCGTGACCGGCCCGACCTCGTCCGGGCCATCTACGCCGACGGGCACACCCTGTGCAACCACTCGTGGCAGCACCTGCTGAACCTCGCCAAGCGCGACGACGCCTACATCGACTGGGACCTCAAGCACACCAACGACATGATCCGCGCGGCGGTCGGCCAGGACGCGCCGATCCGGTACTTCCGCGCGCCCGGCGGCAACTTCACGCCCGCCCTCGTGGCCAAGGCACGCGCGCTGGGCATGGACTCGATCTCCTGGGACGTGGATCCGCGCGACTGGGAGCACACCCACGACAGCGGAGCGTCGGCGCACATCTCGCGCGTGGTGAGCCACGTGCAGGGTCACACCCGCCCGGGCTCGATCGTGCTGTCCCACGACAACGGCCAGCCGAACACCATCACGGCGTACCGGACCCTGCTGCCCTGGCTCCAGGAGCGCTTCACGCTGGAGGGACTGCCCGCCTCCGGACTGTGACCAGCGGCCGGCTCAGGTCGGGGCGGACGCCGCCGGCATGAGGCTGAACGCGTTCTCCTCCTCCTGGGCGTTGTGCAGCTGCATGATGGCGTACAAACCGTAGAGGCCGGCCCGCAGGTCGATCACGTCCTCCGGCTCGGCGCGGCCGGCGCTGTCCGGCAGGATGCGGCGCAGCCGGCGGATCTGGTGCTCGATCTCGGCGTGGGTACGGCTGAGCGCCGCGATCGGGTCGGGACCGCCGAGCGCCCGCGCGACGATCGGCAGCAGCTGCGCCTCCTCGGCCCGCTCGTGCGGCAGCAGGTCGGTCTCGAGGCGGTCGACCAGCTCACGGACGGGTCCGAGGTCGCCTCCGGTGACGGAGAGGTCGTCGGCAACGGCCCGGATCCGCTCGACGAGCGGGCGGATGGCGGTGTGCTGCGCGTACAGCTGCCGGGTCACGGCGAGGTCGGCGGTCGGCATGGTGACGGTGTGCGTACGCTGCGGCAGCAGGACCGTCAGGGCCAGGCAGATGGCCGCGACGTCGATCACCTCCTGCAACAGCGCACCCGCCACCGGCGTGAGCAGCCCGGCCGCGGCGGGGATCATCGCGGCCAGCGACAGGGCCATGCCGAGCGCCGCCGAACGGCGGGCGATGCGGTGGGCGCGCCGGGCGACGAGGATCGCGTCGGCGAGACCGTCGACGCGGTCGGCGGTGAGCATGACGTCGGCCGCCTCGGCGGCGGCCGTGACACCGCGGGCCGCCAGCGCGACGCCGACACCGGCGG
The DNA here is from genome assembly GCF_040654975.1 of Dactylosporangium sp. NPDC050588. Lineage (NCBI taxonomy): Bacteria > Bacillati > Actinomycetota > Actinomycetes > Micromonosporales > Micromonosporaceae > Dactylosporangium > Dactylosporangium sp. NPDC050588. The sequence continues at coordinate 1,856 of NZ_JBFAJA010000075.1, forward strand.
CGGCCAGCGCCGGGGCGTCGTTCACCCCGTCGCCGACCATGACGGTCGGTGCGGCGGCCTGTTCGGCGCGGACGATGGCGAGCTTGTCCGCGGGGTCGCGGTCGGCGTACACGGCGTCGACTCCGGCGATCCGCCCGACGGTCTCGGCGATGTCCGCCCGGTCCCCGGTGATCAGGACGGTGCGCTCGATGCCGGCGTTGCGCAGCGTCCGCATCATGCGCGGCGCGTCGGGCCGCAGCGGGTCGGTGAGCAGCAGGACCCCGGCGGGCCGGCCGTCCACCGCCGCGAACACGGTCAGCGACCCGTCCAGCGCGGCCCGGCGGCGGGCCCGGCGCACCCACTCCGGTGCGGCGCCGTCGACGACCCAGGCCGCCTTGCCGAGGCGTACCGGACGGCCCTCGACCATTCCCTCGATGCCGAATCCGGGCCGTTCCCGCACGTCCGTCGCCGTCGGCAGGCCGGCCCCGCGCTCGCGGGCCGCGGTCACGATGGGCGCGGCCAGCACGTGCGCCGACGCCTGGTCGAGCGCGGCGGCCAGCCGGAGGACCTCGTCGGCCGGCAGGTCATGGCCTGTGATCACGGCGGAGAGGACCGGCCGGCCACGGGTCAGCGTGCCGGTCTTGTCGAACAGCAGGACCCGCCCGGCGGCCAGCCGCTCGAGCGCCGCACCGCCCTTGAGGATCACCCCGTACCGCGCCGCCCGGGACACCCCCGACATGATCGCGATCGGGGCGGCCAGCAGCAGCGGGCACGGCGTCGCCACGACCAGCACGGCCACGGCCCGCACCGCCTCACCCGAGATCGCCCAGGCAAGCCCGGCCACCAGCAGCGTCAGGGGTACGAAGGCCAGCGCGAACCGGTCGGCGAGGCGGACGAAGGGGGCGCTGCTGGCCTGGGCCTGCTCGACCAGGCGCACCACGCCCGCGTAGGTCGACGCGGCCGCGGTCTCGGTGGCCAGCATCCGCGCCGCCGGCCCGGCGTTGACGACACCGCTGCGGATGTCGTCGCCGGCGCGACGCTCGACCGGTAGCGGCTCGCCGGACAGCGCCGACTCGTCGAACACGCCGTCGCCGAGCAGCCGGCCGTCGACCGGGACGAGCTCGCCCGCACCGACCAGCAGCCGGTCGCCGGCCACGACCCGGTCCACCGGGATCTCCGCCACGCCGTCCGGGCCTTCCCGGCGGGCGATCCGCGGCGCTCCGGCGGCCAGCCGGCCCAGCTCCCGGCGGGCCCGGGCCGACGCGCGCGCCTCCAGCACGCCTCCTGTGAACAGCATGACGGCGATCACCGCGCCCGCCAGCGGCTCGCCGACCAGCAGAGCGCCCGCCAGCGCCAGCCACGCGATGACATCCACCGAGGGCCGGCGGCGCAGCAGCGCGACGGCGATGGTGACCGTCGACCAGGCCAGCCCGACCAGCGCCGCACCGGTCCACAGGGCGGACGCCCAGCCGCCGGCACCCACGGCGGCGGCCACCGCACCGGCGATGAGCAGCAGCGTCACCAGGCAGAACAGGACGGCCTCCCGGACGGCCCACAGCCGGCCGATGCGCGACCCGCGCCAAACGGACATCCCGGTCCTCCGTCCACCTTCCATCCACCTGAGGAGCCGGTCGGCACAGCGGGCCGACCACATTTCATGGTCCACGCGGCGCGGCCACCGTTCCAAGGCCGAAGGTCCCGAACCGCTCCTACTCCCCGGCCGCCGCCGCGGGACCGGCGGGGACGGGGGCCGCGGGGAGGATCATCGTGAAGCGGGCGCCGTGCCCGGGGCTGCCGTCGATGCGCAGCTGCCCGCCGTGCGCGACGACGACCTCCTGCACCAGCGCCAGCCCGAGCCCGAAGCGGCGGCCCGGCCGGTCGACGGGATCCTCGCCGCGCGCGAAGCGGGCCAGCAGGTGCGTGGCCCGGGCCGGGTCGAGCCCCACGCCGTCGTCCACGACCGCCAGGCAGACCCGGTCGTCCGCCCGACCGACGCTGACCGTGACGGTGCCTCCCGCGCTGACGTGGCCGAGGGCGTTGTCGACCAGCGCCGCGAGGGCCCGGCGCAGCGAGGACCGCACCCCGGTCACGTCCAGGGGCCCCGCACCGATGTCGGTGCGCAACGTGACGTGATGCGCACCGGCGTGCGGCTCCACGGACGCGGCGACCTCCCGCGCCAGGCCTGCGACGTCGACCGCGACGCCGCCGGTGGGCCGGTGCGACAGTTCCGCGGACAGCAGCAGGTCGTCGACCACCTCGCCGAGCGCGTGGGTGTCGGCCACCAGCTCGGCCACGTCCGCGCGTACCCGCGCGCTGTCGACGTCGCGGTTGAGCCGCCGCTGCAGCAGCTGGGCGCGGGTGTGCAGCACGGCCAAGGGGGTGCGCAGCTCATGGCTGGCGTCGGCCACGAAGCGTCGCTGCAGCGAGAGGGCGCGCGCCAGCGGGCGCACCGCCCGCCGCCCGAGGACGGCACCGACCGATGCGGCCGCGACGATCCCGATCAGACCGGCGACCAGCAGGGATCCGATGAGGCGCTCGCCGGACTCCTCGCGGGCGGTGACGTCGAGCAGGCCGACGGTCCGGCTGCCGTCGGCGCCGTCCACCGCGTACGCCTCGAAGTGCCGGCCGCCGACCGTCGCGTTGCCGCGTCCGGGCCGCAGCCGGGTGACGTCCATCCGGGCGACGGCGGGCGGTGTGCCGCCGCTCGCCGTGACGGTGCCGTCAGGTGCGCGGCGCAACAGCAGCACGCCTTCGGTGCCGATCAGATCCGCATCGGCGGCAAGCGTCTGCACGCGGACGGTGCGCTCCTCGGCCCGGTGCTCGGCGCGGATGGTCAGCGAGAACGCCAGCACGCTGACCAGGACGACGGTCGCGGCGACGGCGGCGGCGGCCTGCACGGCGATCACCGCGGTGGCGCGGCGCAACAGGCGCGCCTCGGGTCTGCCCGTCATGCGGAGCCGAGCTGGTAGCCGAGCCCACGCACCGTCCTGACCACCGGGCGGCCCAGCTTGCGGCGCAGGTAGTGCACGTAGGTGTCGACGACGCCCGGGTTCTCGGCGGCGTCGAAGACGAGCGTGCGCAGGTCGTCGCGGCTGAACACCTGATGCGGCCGCGCGGCGAGCGTCCGCAGGAGCGCGCACTCACGGTCCGACAGCGCCACCACGTCACCCGACTGGCCGTGCACCTGGCGGGTCGTCGCGTCGAGCCACCCGCGCCCGATCGGCAGCTGGTCGGCCCGCTCGCGGTGGCGGCGGCGCAGCGCCCGCAGCCGGGCCAGCAGTTCCTCGGCGTCGAACGGCTTCGTCAGGTAGTCCTCGGCCCCGGCGTCGAGGCCCTCGACCCGGTCGGCGACCGTGCCCCTGGCGGTGAGCACGAGCGCCGCCGTGGTGACGCCGCGCCCTCGCAACCGGCGCAGCAGGTCCAGTCCTTCGATCGCCGGGAGCCGCCGGTCGAGCACGATCCAGCAGCAGCCTGGGCGGCGCGGGAGCGTTGAGCACGGGCCCAAGCTTGGCACGCGATGGGCTAAGAATCCTCGAAGAACAGCGCGACACAGTGGCACGGTGCCTCGCGTTCTTCCGACCCGGCCCGTAGCCGGCGCCCAGCATGACCCCGCGCGGTGGTGGCTGCCGGCGGCGCCGGGTGGCGGATCGCGGCCGGGACGACGGCGGGAGCGTGGTGCGGGGCCACGCGCCTGGTGGGCCGATGTCGTGGGCGCCGCGGCGTTGCTCAGCATGCTCGTGGTCCTGGCGCTCTGGGTGCACGACCGCGGCGTGCAGGACCTCGCCGGTCCGGCGGCGGGGCTGAGCTCGCTCGGTCGGCTCACCGGCCTGATCTCCGCCGATCTGCTGCTGATCCAGGTGTTGCTCATGTTCAAGGACGAGCTCGACGCGGCGGTCGCCGCCGGGCGGCTCCGGGTCGGATTCCTGGTGGGGCCGCGCTCCCGGGAAGGTTCCTGGGTTCCGGCGGGGTTCCGGGACGACCAGCTGTCCCGATGGGTGCCCGGACTCCACGACCATCACGTCTACGTCTGCGGGCCGGACGCCTGGATGTCGGCCGCCGCGGCGGCGGTCCTGCGGGCCGGTGTGCCCCCGCGGCGCCTGCACACCGAGCGATTCAGCTGGTAGGGGAGAGCACGGATGAGGCGGATCACGCTGTGGCTGATGTCCACGGTGGCGGCGGTCGTGTTGCTGTTCAGCTACCGCACCAGCACGATGGGTGCGACGGCACCGAACATGCCTGGCCCCGTCGGCGCGGCGCCGGGCGTGGTGCCCGGCGGCCCAGCACCCGGGGCGTCGACCGGCTCCTCCGCCCCGCCGGGCTCCACGGTCGTCAACGGCACCGTCTCGCAGACCCGGTGGGGGCCGGTGCAGGTGCGGGTGACCATCTCCGGCGGCCGGATCACCGACGTGGTGGCGCTGCAGGTGCCCAGCGGCAACCGGCGCGACCGGGAGATCAACTCGTTTGCGGTGCCGGCGCTGCGTGACGCGGTCCTGCGGGCGCAGAGCGCCGACATCGACTCGGTGTCCGGCGCCACCGTCACCAGCGACGGCTACCGCCGCTCCCTGCAGGCCGCGCTCGACGCCGCCCACTTCGGCTCTTGAACCGGCACCGCATCACGCCGTGGATCGCCGGCCAGTGAGGAAACCGGGTCAGCATGATGCCGCTGTGACCCGTGCGGCGCGCCGCGACCGTCGCCGGCGGGACGGGTCCGCCGGCTTTGCCGGATCTCGCGCCGGTCGTCGTAGACGGTGGGATGGTGATGGGGTGACGCTGCTCGCCCGGCCGGTCACCGCATCGGTGCGGTCGGTGCTGCCCCCGGCGCGACGACTCGGCCCGGCCAGTGTGTGGGCGCTGGCCGGCGGGTACGCCGCGGCCTGGATCATCGTCGGTCCGTCCGACGGCGGGTGGCTGTCGTTCGCGGGGCAGCTCGCCGGCGCCGAAGCGGTCCTGCTCATGTCGGTCGCGATCGTGCTGATCTCGGTGTTGCCCGCGGTCGAGGCCTGGTTCGACGGGATCGACAAGACGGCGATCTGGCACCGTCGCCTGTCGATCACCGGGCTGCTGCTCCTCGTCCCGCACATCATGTTCTCCTCCGGTCACCACGGGCCGCCGACCGGTGCCCGCGGCACCGACCAGCAGATCTGGATCGCCGGCGGCATCGGCATCACCCCGTTCCTCAGCTGGATACGGGCCCTCGACCGGTTCCCTTCCGCGACCCGGGTCGACCTGTTCTACAGCACGGAGGGCGCGGCCCCGTTCGCCGACGAGATCACCGCCGTCGCCCGCACGCACAACGTCCGGGTGCACCTGCACGACAGCGGCGCCCGCGGCTACCTCACCCCCGACGAGGTCCTCGCCGCCGCCGGACACGACGACCCGCGAGCGGTGTCGGTGTTCCTGTGCGGCCCCGCCGGCATGGTCGGCGCGTTCGTGCGCCGGTTCCGCGAAGCCGGCATCCCGAACCGCAACATCCACCGCGAGCACTTCGACTGGCGCTGACAATCCAGGAACGGGCCGAATGCCCTGCCGCTGGACGCATGCTGCGGCATGGTGGGGGTGGAAGACCGCTTCCCTGCGGCGGATCCGCGACAGGTTCGGCGAGGGGTGCCGGTGGCGGGGTGGGGTCGGGGAAGCGGACGCGAAGGTGCACAGCCGGGAGGTCGGCGCCATGAACATGTCGATCGGTCTGGCGGATCGGCCGGCGGCACGGCGGCACGTGACGGCGACGGGTGTGGGCGGTGCGGGCATTCCGCCGGCGCCTGCAGGGACGCCCGGCGGTGGTGACGGCCCCTCCGCACCGGGGGATCCGGGATGAGCCTCGGTCTGTTGGCGCTGATCTGCGTGGCCGGGCTGGCCGGTCCGCTGCTGGCGCTGTCCCGGCGTTGGGGACCGCCCGTCGTCGTCGGAGAGTTGCTGGCAGGGGTGGCGCTCGGCCCGTCGGGAGCGGGTGTGCTGCACGCCGACGACGCGTTGTTCACATTCCTTGCCAACATAGGCTTCGCGCTGGTCATGTTCGTCGCGGGTTCGCACGTGCCGGTCCGCGATCCGGCGTTGCGGACGGCACTGCCGCTGGGGGCACTGCGCGCGGTGCTGGTCGCCGCGGCGGCGGTTCCCGTCGCGTTCGTGATCGCCCGCGCGTTCGACACCGGACACATCGCCCTCTACGTGGTGCTTCTCGCGTCGTCCTCGGCTGCGCTGGTCCTGCCGATCATCGATGCGATGCATCTGACCGGGCTGCCGATTCTGCAGTTGCTGCCTCAGGTCGCGCTCGCCGATGCCGTCTGCATCATCGCGCTGCCACTCGCGATCGATCCGGCGCGTGCCGGTCGGTCCGCGCCCGGCGCGGCCGTGCTCATCATCTGCACGATCGGGCTGTTCGCCGTGCTGCGGCTGGTGGAGCGCAAGGGGTGGCGCAAGGCGATCCACCGCCTGTCCGCGCGGCGCAAGTTCGCGCTGGAACTGCGACTCAATCTGGCGCTGCTGTTCGGCCTCGGCGCGGTGGCGCAGGCGACCCGGGTCTCGGTCATGCTCGCCGGGTTCGGCTTCGGACTCGCCGTGGCCGCCGTCGGTGAGCCGCGCCGGCTCGCCCGCCAACTGTTCGCGGTCACCGAGGGGTTCATCGGCCCGGTGTTCTTCGTCTGGCTCGGCGCGTCGCTCGACCTCGCCGCCCTCGGCCACCGGCCGGCGCTGATCGGGCTCGGCATCGCTCTCGGTGTCGGCGCGACACTGACACATCTCGTCGCACGGACAACCGGGCAACCCGCCTCTTTGGCCGGCCTCGCCACCGCCCAGGTCGGTGTGCCCGTCGCCGCGGCGACCCTCGGCACACAGGAGCACTTGCTGGCCGACGGCGAACCCGCCGCGCTGATCCTGGGCGCGCTCATCACCATCGCCGTCGCGACCGCCGCGGCAGTCCTGGCTGCACGGGCCGGACCGGCTCCAGCGCCCCGGCCCGGCCCTACCGGATGAGGTGGCCCGCCGCGAGCGCTTCGACCGGCGCTGACGGTCCAGGAGCGGGCCGAATTCCACTGCTGCGCGGCGCATGCCGCGGCACGGTGAGGGTAGGGGCGGATCCGCCGACAACGGGAGAGGGTCATGACCGCCAATCCTCGACCGGTGATCGTGGGTGTCGACGGCTCACCGGCCAGCTTCGGCGCGGTCCGCTGGGCCGTGGACGAGGCGATGCGTCACGGGCAACTGCTCCGGGTCACCCACGTGATCGCCGTTCCGGACGCGTTCGAACCGGCGGCCGACGAGCACGAGGTCGCACTGCACGCCGCGGTCGAGGCCCGCAACTGGCAACCCGGCCTGCTCGTCACCACGTTCACGTGGCGCGGCAGCCCGGCCCGTGTGCTCGTCGACCAGTCGCGATCCGCCGCGCTCGTCGTGGTGGGCAGCCGAGGGACGGGCGGCTTCCACTCGTTGCGGATCGGCTCCGTCGGGCTGCAGCTGGCCGCGCACGCGGGCTGTCCCGTGCTCGTCGTGCACCACGCGGAGCGGTGGGCCGGCCCGGAGGTGCCGCTGCCGCAGCATCAGCCGATCGTCGTCGGCGCCGACGGCTCGGCACACGCCGAGGTCGGGGTGGAGCTGGCGTTCGCGGAGGCGATGTCGCGCGGGGTGCCACTGATCGCGGTGCGCGCCTGGCAGGAGCCCGCCCACCGGTGGGGCCGTGCCACGGACCTCACCCGGTGCGCCACCACGGCCCACGACGCGCTGGCCGCCGAGTTGGCACCGTGGCGGGCGAAGTACCCGACCGTGCCGGTCGAGCTCCGCACCGTCCAGGCGGCGCCGGCCGCGGCGCTGCTCGACGCGGGCCGCGACGCGCTCATGATCGTCCTCGGTCCCCGCGGAACCGGCGGCTTCGACGACCTCAGGCTCGGCTCGGTGACCCAGCAGGTGCTCGACCACGCCTCGGCCCCGGTCCTCGTCGCCCGCCGCTGACGCACGCCGCACAGCCGTGAGCGCCGGGCAGAACGCCCGGCGCCCGTCGGGTCCCGCGGCGGGCCGACGCCTACAGCCTCAGCTCGTCGAGCAGCTCGGCGGCCTGCCGCCGGGCGGGTGTCGTGTCTTCGCCGCACAGCAGCCGGACCGCGCGCGCCAGCGCCTCGACACGCCGTTCCGCGCGGCACAGTCGCAGCATCACGTCGCCGGTGTCGGTGGTCGGCGGCCACGTGTGTGCTGGTGCCGGACGCGCCTTCCGCGCTGTCGTCGCCTCGATCATTGTCGCGGTCATCGCACTCGCCTCCGTCCTCGCTCTGCCCGATCCTTCGCTTCCCGAGCTCACCTCAAGCCTTCCCGGGTTCCGTGCGCCGGTTCAGGCCGATGGTCCCGGGACGGCGCGACCTCCGGCCGCAGTTCGTGGACCGCGGCGGCGACGTGCTCGACCACGCGGTCGACGGCCCTCGCCACGGCGGGGGTCAGGCCGACGCCGTAGCCGGTGTCCGCCGCCTCGATGCCGAGCAGCAGCATGCGGTCGGGAAGCCGGTCGAGCTCCCGGGCCAGGGCCACGGCGTCGCCGAGGTCCATGGCGTGCGAGCCGGCCCGGCCTCCTGGCCCGGTCGGGCGGTGGGCCATGAGCCGGCGGTGGACATGCCCGGCCGCGGCGCGGTGCGTGTGGACCGCGTCGACGACGACGGCGTTCTGGCGCCCTTCCCACAGCATGATGAGCGAGCTGGGCTCGCCGTCGCTCTCGGCCAGGTCGGCCCCGGGCAGGCCGGCGAGCCTGAGCCGCTCGATGACCGCCGGGCCGGCGCCGTCGTCGCGGCGGAACGGGTTGCCGACCCCGATCACGACGACCGGCGGGTTCATCGGCGCTCCACGGTGAGGTCCAGGAAGTGGGTGGCGCACGAGATGCACGGGTCGTAGTTGCGGATCGCCTGCTCGCATTGGGAGGTGAGTCGTTCGTCGTCGAGGTCCAGGCGGTCCTGCACGTAGCGGCGCAGATCGTCCTCGATGCTCGGCTGGTTCTGTGCCGTGGGCGGCACGATCCGGGCGCTGACGACCGTCCCGGCGGCGTCGAGCTCGTAGCGGTGGAAGAGGGTTCCGCGGGGTGCTTCGGTGGCGCCGTATCCGATTCCGGCGCGCGGCGGCACCGCCAGGTGAGGCGGTGCCGGAGGCTCGTACGCCTCGATGATGCGCAGCGCCTCGTCGAGGGCGTGGACCATCTCCACCGCGCGGACGACGATGCTGCGGAACGGGTTGTCGCAGCGCTCCCCCAGGCCTGCCGCTGTGGCGGCCCGGCGGGCCGGCGGGGACAGCGCGGCGTGGTTGAGCGTGTACCGGGCGAGGGGTCCGGTGAGGTACTTCCCGGCGCCGGCGAGTCCCGCGTGCAGGGCGGTCGAGTGCGCCGCCTGCGTCTCGACGATGTGGTGTTCGAAGTCGCGCACCCGGAACGACCGGCCGGCCGAGGTCCGCGGCTCTCCCCGGTCTATCGGGTACCGGTCCGGGTCGGTCAGCGCGAGCAGCTCGTGGTCGACGGTGAAGTCCGGGAACGGGAAGCCGGCGACCCAGTCGACGGTGGCAAGGGCGTGATCGAGGGCCGGTCGCAGGGTGTCGCGGGCGAGCGCGCGCAGCTCGTCCGGTGACGGGGCGTGGTAGAAGCCGCCGACGCGGACGTTGATCGGGTGGATCGCGCGGCCGCCGACGAGTTCGAGGATGGCGTTGCCGGCCTTCTTGAGGGCCAGTCCGCGTTCGACGGCGTCGCGGTGGCTCCGGGCCATCTCGACGACGCCGGGGTAGCCGAGGAAGTCGGGTGCGTGCAGCAGGTACACGTGCAGTGCGTGGCTGGCGACCCACTCGCCGCAGTACAGCAGCCGGCGCAGCTCGGCGACCGGCTCGCTGACCCGCACGCCGCACGCGTCCTCGATCGCCAGGCAGGCGCTCATCTGGTACGCCACCGGGCAGATGCCGCAGATGCGGGCGGTGATGTCGGGTGGTTCGAGGTGGCCGCGGCCGCGCAGGAACGCCTCGAAGAACCGGGGCGGTTCGTAGATGCGCAGCTGCACGTCGGTCACCGTCGCCCCGTCGACCCGCACGTGCATCGCCCCCTCCCCCTCGACCCGGGCGAGCGCACCGACGCGCAGCGATCGGTCGTTGCGGTGGCTCATCGCCGCTCCCCCTGCTCGGCGGCGGCCCGGAACTCCGGCTTGGCGGCGTGGAAGGTCCGGAAGACGCGGGCCACGTCGGCCGGGGACATGCCGAGGCTGCGCAGCGAGGCGACCATGGCGTCGGTGTTGGGCTTCGCCATCGGGCCGAAGCAGCCGTAGCAGCCGCGGCCGTACGCGGGACAGAGCGCGCCGCAGCCGGCCCGGGTGACCGGCCCCAGACACGGGATGCCCTGCGCCACCGTCACGCAGGTCGTCCCGCGCAGCTTGCACTCCTGGCAGACGCTGTGCACGGGCAGGCCCGGACGCCGGCCGGCCAGCAGGGCGGTCAGCACTCCGATGAGCTGGCGCCGGTCGATCGGGCACCCCGGCAGCTCCAGGTCCACCCGCACGTGGGCCGAGATCGGCGTCGACTCGGCCAGGGTCGCCACGTACTGCGGCCTGGCGTACACGACCGAGCGGAACTCCTGGACGTCGGCGAAGTTGCGCAACGCCTGGACGCCGCCGGCGTTGGCGCACGCGCCGATGGTGATCAGCATCCCCGACTGCTCCCGGATGCGGTGGATCCGCTCGACGTCGTCCTGGGTGGTGACGGATCCCTCGACGAGGGAGACGTCGTACGGGCCTTCCACCACCGCGCTGGACGCCTCCAGGAAGTGAGCGATGTCGACGTGCTCGCTGAGCGGCAGCAGCTCGTCCTCGCAGTCGAGCAGGGTGAGCTGGCAGCCGTCGCAGGACGCGAACTTCCACACCGCGAGTTTCGGCCGTGCCGTCACAGTCATCACAGCTCCTTGACCGTCATCAGCGGGCCGGCCCGGTCGTAGGCGACCACCGGGCCGTCGCGGCAGACCAGCAGCGGGCCGAGCTGGCAGTGGCCGCAGTGGCCGAGTCCGCACTGCATGTTGCGCTCCAGCGACAGCCACACCTGGCCGGCGGGCACGCCCAGGCCGACCAGGCCCCGCGCGGCGAACCGCATCATGATCTCGGGCCCGCACACGCAGGCGACCGTGGCGGCCAGCCGGTGGTCGAGCCGGTCGTACAGCGCGGTCACCACTCCGACGTGACCGTCCCACTCGGTGGTGGCGCGGTCCACCGTCGTGTACACGTCGAGCCCGGCGGCCCGCCAGCCTTCGTACTCGCCGGGATACAGCAGGTCGTCCGGAGTCCTGGCACCGATCAGCACGGCCACCCGCCGGTAGCGGTCCCGGTCGGCCATCGCGTGGAGGACGACCGGCCGCAGCGGGGCCAGCCCGAGCCCGCCGGCGACGACGACCAGGTCGGCACCGGCGGGCGCGGGCAGCTCCCAGCCGCGGCCGAACGGCCCGCGCACGCCGAGCATCGCGCCCGGACCGGCGCCGCACAGGGCGCCGGTGGTGGCCCCGACCGCCCGGATCGTGTGCAGCGGGCCGGCTGTGCCGTAGCCGGAGACGGAGATCGGCACCTCGCCCACCCCGAAGGCGTACAGCATCGCGAACTGGCCGGGCCGGAACACCGGCAGCGGCGCGTCGACCGGTTCGAGCGCGAGGGTGACCGTGTCGCCGGTCTCCCGCCGGCGCTCGGTCACCCGGTAGCGGGCGGCGGTCATCGTGGTCATGCGGGTGCCTTGTACAGGTCGAGCAGCCGGATCCTGGTCGCCTGCATGCGCTCCACGACGACGGCCATGAACCGCTTGGTCAGCTCGTAGCCGAAGCCGGGGTCGGCGTCGAGCAGCGAACGGGCCGCGGCGCCGTCGATCGCGATGCTGCGCACCTGGTCGACGGCGACCGCGCCGAAGTGCCAGCGGAACGGCGGAAACATCCAGGACCAGCCGAGGACCGTGCCGGCACCGATCGTCTCGATGACGGCGTCGCCGCGGCCGGGCACCCGGATGTCGAGGTGGACGCAGCCGTCGTGGATGAGCCAGAACCGGTCGGCCCGGCCGTTCTCCTCGAAGATCCGCATGCCGGCGCCGAACGGCGCGGGGGACGCCCAGTGCGAGAGACGCTCGACGTGCTCCGCCGGCAGCCCGGCGAGGAACGGATGCCCGACGAGCAGGTCGTGCGTGGTCGTCATGGCGCGTCCTCGGCCGGCGTGGGCGGGTGGGCGTTGAGGGCGTGCAGTTCGGCGGTGACGTCGATGCCGACCGGACACCAGGCGATGCAGCGGCCGCAGCCCACGCATCCCGACTCGCCGAACTGATCGTGCCAGGTGCCGAACTTGTGCGTGAGCCAGTGGCGGTAGCGGCCGGCGTTCGACTCGCGCACCGGCCCGCCGTGCAGCGAGGTGAACTCCAGGTCGAAGCAGGACTCCCAGGACTCCCAGCGCTCGGCGTGGTCACCGGTCAGGTCCGTCGTGTCGGTGACCGAGGTGCAGAAGCAGGTCGGGCACACCATCGTGCAGTTGCCGCAGGTCAGGCACCGCTGCGCCACGTCGTCCCACTGCGGGTCCGCCCGGTGACCGGCCAGCAACGTGCGCAGGTCGGCCTCGGGCAGAGTCCGGCCCATCCGCGTCGCGGCGGACTCCACCGCCCGTTCCGCGGAGCTGATGTCGTCGGCGGAGGCCGGCGTCGCCGGGACACGGGCGAGCAGCGCTTCGCCGTCGGCCGTGCCGCCGCTCGCCAGGTACGTCCCGTCGGGGCGTTCGGTCAGCGCGATGTCGTGGCCGGTGTCGGCGCCGGGTCCGCCGCCCGCCGACACGCAGAAGCACGCGCCGCCCGGCTCGGTGCAGTTGACCGCGACGATGAGCACCTCGGCGCGGCGGGCGGCGTAGCGTCCGCCGTCGCCCAGGACGTGGTCGAGCACGCCGATCGCGCGCAGGTCGCACGGGCGGACGCCGAACAGTGCCAGCCGCCGCGGCGGCTCGGGTTCGTCGGTGACCGTGAAGCCGTCCGCGGATCGGTCGGCCGACCACAGCCGCTGCCGGGGTGGATGGAGGACCTGCTTCCACGACTGCGGCCCGGACGTGTGCGTGAACGCGAGCCGCTCGTCGCCGGGCAGCAGCCGGTAGATGCCTGCCTCGACCTCGGTCCGCCGGCCGTACGGCAGGTCCGCCGCACCGGCGATCTCGGTGAGCACGATCGCGGGTCCGCGCACCGTCGGGCCGATGACGGTGCGTCCGTCCTGTCGCAGGGCGGCGAGGAGGTCGTCGAGCCGGGACAACACCACCGGGGCCATCGAGCGCGCCTCCACAACTGAGCTGGTCACCAGCACTACCCCGTCAAGGCCGTTTCACCCCGATGTCAGCAGATCCGGGGCAGTTGCTCGCCGACGAGCATGTCGACGACGCGGCGGCCGCCCATGAGGGTGCGCATGACCACCCGCCCGGGGTGCTCCCCCACCACCGACCCGAGCCGGACCGCGTCCCGCCCCTCCGGCGTCGCCCGCATCGTGGCCAGCAGAGCCTCGGCGGACTCCGGCGCCACCACCGCCACCAGGCAACCCTCGTTGGCCACGTGCAGCGGATCCAGGCCGAGCAGCTCACACGCCGACGCCACCGGCGCCGGCACCGCGACCGCCGCCTCGTCGATCTCGATTCCCACCCCCGCCGCGGCGGCGATCTCGTTGAGCGTCGAGGCCACCCCGCCCCGGGTCGGGTCACGCATGACGTGGACCGCCTGCCCGGCCCCGGCCACCATCGCCGCGACGAGCCGGTGCAGCGGGCGGGTGTCGGAGGCGAGGTCGGCCTCGAACCCGAGCGCCTCGCGCGTGCTCAGGATGGTCGTGCCGTGCGCGCCGATCGGCCCGGACAGCAGCACCGCGTCCCCGGGACGCGCGAGCGCCGCCGAAACCCGGGCGCCGGGCAGCCGGCGGCCGAGCCCGGTCGTGGTCACGAACAGGCCGTCGGCCGCACCGCGCCCGACCACCTTCGTGTCGCCGGTGACGACCGGCACCCCGGCGGCGGCCGCGGCGGCGCCGACCGACGCGGTGACCCGCCGGAGATCGGCGACCGGGAATCCCTCCTCGATGACGTACGCCACCGCGAGCGCCAGCGGCGTCGCACCCATCATCGCCACGTCGTTGACGGTGCCGTGCACCGCCAGCACGCCGATGTCACCGCCGGGGAAGAACAGGGGGCTGACCACGAACGCATCGGTGCTCACGACGAGGTCCAGGCCGTCGACACGGACCACGGCGGCGTCCTCAGGCACGGTCTCGGCGGCGGCGGCGCCGAGTGCCGGCACCACGACGTCGCGCAGCAGCTCCGCGGACAGCTGGCCGCCGCTGCCGTGGCCGAGCAGCACCTTCTCGGTCTCGGCGAGCGGCACCGGGCACCCGCCGCGGGACGGGTCGGCGGCGGTCATCGCCGCCCCACCGCCGGACGGGTCGGCGGCGGTCATCGCGGTCCCGCCGTGACCGCCGGGCGCACGCGCCCCGCGTTGTAGAAGGCGGCACACGTCCCTTCGGTCGACACCATCGGCGCGCCGAGCGGCGTACGTGGGGTGCAGAGGGTCCCGTAGGCCGCGCAGTCGGTCGGCACGCGCGTGCCCCTGAGGATGTCGCCGGCGATGCAGGCGGGGTGCTCCCGGGCGCTCAGGCCGGCGACGGCGAAGCGCGGCTCGGCGTCGTATCCGGCGAACTCGTCGGTGAGCATCAGGCCGCTGCCCGGGATGGTGCCGATGCCACGCCAGGCGCGGTCGCCGATGCGGAACACGCGCCGGATCGCGTCCTGCGCCTGGGTGTTGCCCGAGCGGCGCACCGCGCGGGCGTACTGGTTCTCCACCGCCGCGCGGCCGTCCTCGAGTTGCCGGACGGCCATCAGGATGCCTTCGAGGAGGTCGAGCGGCTCGAATCCGGTCACCACGATCGGGACCCCGTAGCGGGCGGCGATCGGCTCGTACTGCGTCCAGCCCATCACCGCGCAGACGTGCCCGGCGGCGAGGAACGCCTGGACCTCGCAGTCCGGCGCGTCGAGGATCGCGGTCATCGCGGGCGGCACCAGCACATGGCTGACCAGCATGCTGAAGTTGGGCAGCCCGAGCTGGTGGGCCCGCAGCACGGCCATGGCGTTGGCCGGGGCGGTCGTCTCGAAGCCCACGGCGAAGAACACGACCTCACGGTCGGGACGGTCGGCGGCGATCCGGACCGCGTCGAGCGGCGAGTAGACCACACGGACGTCGGCGCCGCGGGCCCGCAGCGACAGCAGGTCGGTCCGGCTGCCCGGCACGCGCAGCATGTCGCCGTACGACGTGAAGACGACCTCGTCCCGCCCGGCGATCTCCAGGGCCTTGTCGATGAGCTCCAGCGGTGTCACGCAGACCGGGCACCCCGGCCCGTGGATCATCCGCAGCCCTGCCGGCAGGAGCTCGTCGATGCCCTGCCGCACGATGGTGTGGGTCTGGCCGCCACACACCTCCATCAGCGTCCACGGCCGGGTGGCCGCCGCGCGGATCTCGGCGAACAGGCGCCGGGCGAGGGCCGGGTCGCGGTACTCGTCGACGTACCTCATGGCGCCGCCCCCGGTCCGCCGGCGAGCTCCTGCTCCAGGACGTCGCCCATCGCCTCCAGGACCTCCAGGGTCCGCCGCGCCTCGGCCTCGTCCACGGTGCTGATGGCGAATCCGACGTGCACGATCACGTAGTCGCCGGCCTGCGCCTCGGGGACGTAGGCGAGGCAGACCTCGCGTTCCACGCCGCCGAAGTCGACCGTGCCCATGTGCAGGCCGCTCGCGTCGTCGACCGACCCGATCCGGCCCGGAATGCCCAGACACATCCGGCTCACCCCTTCCGCAGCCGGGCGGCGGCGACCGCCGCCTGGCCGTAGCTGATCCCGCCGTCGTTGCCCGGCACCAGCTCGTTGACCAGTGGCTCCAGCCCCGCCTCCGCCAGTCCTGCGACGACGGTCTCCACCAGGAGCTGGTTCTGCATGACCCCGCCGGACAGGCAGACGGTCCGTAGCCCGTGCCGCGCGGCGACGTCGGCGCACAGGGCGACGGTCACGGCGGCGATCGTGGCGTGGAACCCGGCGGCGAGCGGCCCCGCGCCGGCGCCGTCCCGCACCGCCTCCAGCAGTGCCAGCAGGGTCGGCGTGGGGTCGTACACCACCAGGCCGTCCCGTGCCGTCAGCCGCCACGGCAGTTCGGGCGCGCCCGCGAAGCCGGCCGCGAGCGCCTCCAGCGCGACCGCCGCCTCCCCTTCGTAGGTCGCGTCGTCGCGCACGCCGAGCAGCGCCGCGACGGCGTCGAAGAGCCTGCCCGCGCTCGACGCGACCGGGCAGTTGACGCCGCGCTCGACCATCCGGCGCACGGTGGCGACCTCGCGGTCGGGCAACCGGCGCAGGAACGCCTCGGCTGCGCGCGGCACACGCTCGTCGGGCAGTTCGGAGCCGAACAGATAGCCGAGCGCCATCCGGGCCGGGCGCCGCACCGCGGCTTCACCGCCGGGCAACGGCGCCCGGGCAAACCGTGCCACCCGCCGGCACGAGGCAAGGTCGGCGACGAACACCTCGCCGCCCCACAGGGTGCCGTCGTCGCCGAGCCCCAGCCCGTCGTACGCCACGCCGATGAACCGGCCGGTCACACCGTGCTCCGCCGCGCACGACGCGACGTGCGCGTGATGATGCTGCACCGCGATCCGCCGCCCGACCGGCAGCGCCGCGGCGTACTGCGTCGACAGGTACCCCGGATGCAGGTCGTGCGCGACGACGTCCGGCGTGACGCCCACGACGCGGGACAGTTGCGCGAGGTTCGCCGTGAACGCCTCCATCGTGGCCTGCTGTTCCAGGTCGCCGGTGTGCGGGCCGACGAACGCGGTGCCGCCGTCGGCGAGCGTGAACGTGTGCTTGAGCTGAGCGCCGACGGCCAGCAGCGGCGGCCGCGCGGGCACCGGCAGGGCGATCGGCTCGGGTGCGTAGCCGCGGGCGCGCCGCACGAGCGACGCCCGGCCGGCGACGACGCGGGTCACCGAGTCGTCGTACCGGGACCGGATCGCCCGGTCGTGGCCGAGGAAGCCGTCGGCGATCCCGGCCAGCCGCCGCCGGGCCTCGTCGTCGTCGACCACGATCGGCTCGTCGGAGACGTTGCCGCTGGTGACCACCAGCGGGCGGGCCAGATCGGCGAGCAGCAGATGGTGCAGCGGCGTGGTGGGCAGGAACAGCCCGAGCCGCGGGACGCCGGGCGCCACGGCGTCCGCCACGCGGCCGTCCGCCAGCGGGGCCAGCAGCACGACCGGGCGCGCCGGCGAGGTCAGCAGCGCCGCCTCCGCCGCGCCGACCCGGGCCAGCCGCCGCGCCGTCGCCACGCCGTCCACCATCACGGCGAAGGGTTTGGCCGGGCGATGCTTGCGCTCGCGCAGCCGGGCGACGGCGGTCCCGTCGGTCGCGTCGCAGACGAGCTGATAGCCGCCGAGTCCCTTGAGCGCGACGACACCGCCGCGGCGGATGAGGTGCTCCGCCGCGGCGAGCGCGTCGTCGCCGTGGGCGGCCGCGACCGCGTCGCCCGCGCCGTGCCATGCCAGCCGCGGGCCGCAGGCCGGGCAGGCGATCGGTTCGGCGTGGAAGCGCCGGTCCGCCGGATCGGCGTACTGCGCCGCGCAGCCCGCGCACATCGGAAACTCCCGCATGCTCGTGCGTGCCCGGTCGTACGGCAGGGCGTCGACGATCGTCGCCCGGGGACCGCAGTCGGTGCAGTTGACGAACGGATAGCGGTATCGCCGGTCGCCGGGATCGAACAGCTCCGCCAGGCAACGGTCGCAGGTGCCGAGGTCCGGCGGTATCCGGCCGGGCGCGGCACCGGCCGGGCGCGGGCGGATCGACAGGCCGACCCGGAAGCCGGCGCCGGGTGCCGGCGCGCGGCCGTCCAGCTCACTCACCCGCACGTCGGCGACGCGGGCCTGGACGGGCGCCTCGGTCCGCAGCCGGGCGACGAGCGCGTGCAACGCCTCGGCAGGGCCGGCGGCCTCGACCACCACGACGCCGCCGTCGTTGCGGACACAGCCGTCCAGGCCCAGCCCGCGGGCCAGCCGGTAGAGGAACGGCCGGAAGCCGACGCCCTGCACCGTCCCACGGACCTCGATACGGCGCGCCACCCGCGTCGCGACCGTCTGCACGAGTTCAAGTCTCGTCCTCGCGCGCGCATCCGCACACGAAGTCCGGAGCTTCTCACCCGTCACTCCTGGCGGCCGGCGTCCATCATCGCGTCGTACCGCCCGGTGCCGGCGCCGTCCGCCGCGGCGGCCACGGCCGCCCTGACCCGCCAGGCGTCGACCGCGAGCGCGGCGGCCGCGCCGATGGCGGGACGGCCGTCGAAACCGGCGGCACGCAGCAGCCCGTGTGCGTCCCGGCCGACCCGTGCCCACCAGCCCGCCTCCGCCCGCCAGAGCGCATCCGGCTCCGCGACGCCGGCGAGTGCCCACGCGGCCGGGGGCGGAAGTGCCGCGACGAAACCGGCGAACGAAGCGGCGTCGAGCGCGCGACGGCCGAGCAGACCGGCGGCGCGGGTGTGGGCCGCTTCGGTGAGCGGCCGGCCATCGAGCCACCGCTCCCGCGCGACCATCAGCGCGAGGCCGCCCGCGGCCCAGGGCTCGGCCGGAGGTACCGCGGCGGCGCGCACCGCCCAGGAGGCCCGCATGCCTTGTCCGATCGCGCGGGCGGTCGCGGCCCCGGGGTCACCCCACGCGGATGACGCCAGCGCCGCCCGCACCTGGTCCATCGTGAGCGCGGCGGACAGCGGCGGCCGGACGACCGCCAACGACCCCAGCCTGAACGGTGCGGGGCCGTCGCGCCCCCGTCCGTGGCGCAATATCCGCTCCACGTTGCGGATCTCGAACCAGCCGGCGATCGCCCGCAACTGCTCGACGCCGTCCCGCGGCAGCCATCCCGCGAGGATCCGCAGGTGCCACAGCGCCGTGCGGGACACCGCGTCCTGCACCGACTGCGCGTCCTGGCCAGGCCGCACCTCACGGCCGTACGGACCCGACGCCAGCACGCCGATGGCCGCATCGAGCCCCGGGCTCCCGGCCAGCACCCGCGCCGAGGCCGGACCCACACAACGCCGGACGAGGGCGCGTGCCCGCACGGCGCCGGCGACGTGTGCCGCACCGGATCGCATACCCCCAGGATGCGCTCAGGATGCGGCGGGCGAACCGTTGCTCGCCGTCCGGCGGGGGTAGGTAGCGACCGTGACGACGCTGCGGCAGCTCCTGCAACGCTTCCGGCCGGCCGGCCCACCGGGCGCGGCCGGGCAGGCTGCGGTGCCCGCCGACCGGGTGGCCCGGGCCGAGGAGGAACTGCGCCCGGTCTTCTCCTTGCTCGCCACCGCCGACGCGGAGGCCGCCGCGAACCGGGCCGAGGCGGAGGCGGCGGCCGCGCAGCGACGGCGCCGGGCCGGTGTCGCAGCGCAACGGATCGTGGCGGCCGCGCACGAAAGCGCACAACGGGCTCGCGCCGAGGCGTTCGCCGCGGCACGCGCCGACACCGCCCACGCCATGGAGACCGTCATGGCCGAGGCGCAGCACACGGCCGAAGCGTTGCGTGCCCGCGCCTGGGACCGCCTCGACGTCGCCGCGCCGTCGATCGTCTCGGCCGCGCTGGACGAGGTGTACGGCACCGCCCGGGGCCAGGGCACACCGTGACCGCGCCCGGGCCGGCGTCGTGGCGGCAACGGCTGCGGCCGGTGCGCATGACGCGCGTCGCCCTGGTGGCTCCGGAGGACACGCTCGACGCGGTCCTGGCCGAGGTCGGGGTGGCCGGCGTGGTCGAACTGGAGCCGGTCGACCACGGCGCCGGCGATCCGGACGCGGTGAGCATCGACCAGATGCGGGCCGCGGCGATACGCCGCCACGGCGCGGCCGCGTACCTGGGCTGGTGTCCCGAGCCGGCCCGAGGGGCGTTGGCCGACCGGCTGGCACCACTCGGTGGTGCGCTCGCCGCGCTGCGGCCGCCGCCCGGAGCCGAGCCGCCGACGCTGCTCATCCGGGCCGGGCGGGTGAGCAGGTCGTTCGCGCCGATCGTCGAGACGTACGGCGCGGTGCCCTACGCCGACGTCGACCCGACGCTGCCTGCCGGCGTGGCCTACGTGGTGATGTTCGGGATGATGTTCGGCGACGCCGGTCACGGACTCGTCCTGGTGCTGGTGGCCGTGTTGCTGGCCCGGCGCCCACCGCGGCGGTACCCCCGGCTGCGCGACGCGTGGCCGTTCGTCGCCGGCGCGGGCCTGGCCGCCACCGTCTTCGGGGTGCTCTACGGCGAGTTCTTCGGGCCCACCGGGCTGCTGCCGGCACTGTGGCTGCGGCCGTTGGACGAGCCGGTGCGGCTGCTGGTCGCCGCGGTCGGGCTCGGTGGGGCGTTCCTGGCCGTCGCCTACGTGGTGGGCATCGTGAACCGCTGGCGGGAGGGCTCGGCCGGGTTGGCGCTGTACGCGCCGTCCGGCGTCGCGGGCGCCGCCGTGTTCGCCGGCCTGGCCCTGCTCGCGGCCGGACTCTTCGCCGCGAGCGTCCCGCTGGTCGCCGTCTCGGCGGCTGTCGCGGCCGTGGGACTGGCGTTCGCCGCCGCCGGCCTGCATGCCGCCGCGGGCGAGGGTGCCGCCGTGGCGCAGACCGTCGTCCAGCTCTTCGACCTCGTCGTCCGTATCTGCGCGAACCTGGTCTCGTTCGCCCGGCTGGCCGCGTTCGGGTTGACGCATGCGGCACTCGGCGCGCTCGTGTGGGCCGGGACCACCGGGCTGTGGCACCGGGGCGGAGTGTGGACGGTCGCGGCGGTGACCGTCTTCGTGCTCGGCAACGCGATCGCGTTCGGCCTCGAGGCCGTCGTCGCCGGGGTTCAGGCGCTGCGCCTGGAGTACTACGAGCTGTTCTCCCGGGTGTTCGAGGGGGCCGGCCGGCCCTTCCGGCCGTGGCGCTGTGTTCCGGCTTCGAAGGAGGTTCAGCGGTGAACGCACTCTGGCTCGGCGCGGTGCCGGGTGTCCTGATGGTCGCCTGGGCCGTACGGCGATCCGCCACCCGGCGGCCCTGGCTGGTGACCCGCGCGCTGGTCCTGGTGAACGCCGTGCTGTCCGCCGCCGCCGTCTCCGCCGTGGCGCTGCTGCTCACCCCGTCCCGGGCCGGTGCGGGCACCACGGCGGTCGCCCAGGCCGGGACGGGTGACGCGAGCTGGGCCGCGCTGCTCGGCGCGGCCATCGCGGTGGCCGGATCGTCGATCGGCGCGGCGATCGCCGTGGCGTACACCGGCGCCGCGGCGCTGGCGGCGTTGAGCGAGCGTCCCGAGCTGTTCGGCCGTGCCATGGTGGTCGTCGGCCTGGCGGAGGGCATCGCGATCTACGGGCTCATCGTCGCGATCATCCTGATCGGCAAGGCGTGAGCATGGACGCGACGGCTCGCGTCGCGGCGATCGGCGAGACCCGCCTGGTCCGTGGCTACGGCCTGGCCGGGGTCACGGTCGTCACCGCGGAGGACGAACGGGCGGCGCAGGCCGCATGGCGGGAGCTCGACCCCCGGGTCGGCATCGTCATCGTCACCCCGTCCGCGGCCCGGGCCGTGGCCGCGGCCGGCGGGCCGGGTGGCCGCCTGCTCGCCGTGCTGCCGGACCCGGACGGTGCCGCATGAGCACGCCGGTCCGTGAGAGCCTCGAGCCGGTCCGTTCGGCCCTGCTGCACCGCGCGCAGACGGACGCCGCCGCCGTCCGTGCCGAGACCGCACGGTCCTGCACCCGGCTGCTGGCCGACGCCGGCGCCGAGGCCGAACGGCTCCTGGAGGTGGCGCGCCGCACCGGCCGCGCCGACGCCGCACGCCTCGCCAAGGCCGAGGAGGCGCACACCCGCCGTGCCGCCCACGCGCTCGTGCTGGCGGCGCAGCGGGACGTCTACGACGAACTGTGCCGTCGCGTGGCCGAGGCGCTGCGGACGGCACTCGACGACAGACGGCTCGGCCCCGCGCTCGCCGCCCGGGCCGCCGCCGCCCTCGGCCCGGGCGCGACGGTCGAACCGGCGACCGGTGGCGGCTTCACGGCCCGCCTCGGTGACCGGCGCGTGGACTGCTCCGTCGCGTCGCTCACCGCGCATGCCGTCGAGTCGGCCGAAACGATAGCGGAGCTGTGGCGATGACCGCACGGGGCAGCGACTCCGCGCAACCCGCCCGGATCACGCGGGTCAGCGGGCCGCTGGTCCAGGTGGACGGCGCGGACGCCGCCATGCACGACGTGCTCGAGCTCGGCCCGCACCGCTCACCCGGTGAGGTGGTCGCCGTCCGGGGGCCGGCCGTCACCGTGCAGGCGTACGAGTACACCGGCGGCCTCCGCCCGGGAGACGCCGCCGTCCCGCTCGGCCGTCCACTGGCGGCGCCGCTCGGGCCGTGGCTGCTCGGCGGACTGTTCGACGGCCTGCTGCGCCCCCTCGCCGGCGGCCCGGTCTGGCTCACCTCGGGGTCACTCGCCGCCGCCCCGGCACAGGGCACGACCCGGCGTTTCACCCCACGGGTGGCGGAGCGCGACACGGCCGGACCGGGCGGGATCCTCGGCACCGTCGCCACCGGCGGCCCGATCGAGTTCCGGGTGCTCGTCCCGCCACATGTGTCCGGCACCGTCCAGCAGGTCGCCGGACCCGGCGAGTACGGACCCGACGACGTCCTCGTCACCGTCGGAACGGCGCCGGTGACGATGACCACGTCGTGGCCCGTACGCACCCCGCGCCCGTACACGGCCCGCCGCGCCGCGGACGCACCCCTGCTCACCGGGCAGCGCGTGGTCGACGCGTTCTTCCCGATCGCCAAGGGCGGCACGGCGGCCGTGCCGGGCGGCTTCGGCACCGGCAAAACCCTCCTGCTGCAGCAGATCGCCAAGTGGTGCGACGCCCACGTCATCGTCTACGTCGGATGCGGCGAGCGCGGCAACGAGATGGCCGACGTCGTCGGCGAACTGTCCACACTGGAGGACCCCCGGACCGGGGGCCGCCTGCTCGACCGGACCGTCGTGATCGCCAACACGTCGAACATGCCGATGATGGCCCGGGAGGCCAGCATCTACACCGGCGTCACCGTCGCCGAGTTCTACCGCGACATGGGCTACGACGCGGTGGTCATCGCCGACTCCACATCGCGCTGGGCGGAGGCGCTGCGCGAGTTCGCGTCCCGCAGCGGAACGCCACCGGCCGAGGAGGGCTACCCCGCCGACCTCGCCTCGGCGCTGGCCGCCTTCTACGAACGGGCCGGCGCCGTGCGGACGCTCGGCGGCGGCTCCGGCTCGGTCACGATCGTCGGCGCGGTGTCCCCGCCCGGCGGCGACATGACCGAGCCGGTCATCGCGAACACCGAGCGGTTCGTGCGCTGCCGGTGGACGCTCGACCGGGATCTCGCCTACGCCCGCCACTACCCCGCGGTGTCCTGGTCGGCGTCGTTCTCCCGCGACACCGGCCTGGTCGGTGCGGACTACGCCCGTCGCGGGGACCCGGGCTGGGATGCCCGGCGGGCACGGGCGCTGGACGTACTCGCCGACGCCGACCGCATCGCCGCGCTCGCCGACCTCGTCGGCACGGGCGGGCTGCCGGCGCACGAGCGGATGACGCTGCTCGCCGGCCGGCTCCTGCGCGACGGCGTCCTGCGACAGAACGCCCTCGTCGCGACCGACGCCCACTGCACGGCGGTGAAGTCGGCGGCGCTGCTCGACGCCGTCCTCACCGTCTGCGACCGCTGCCACGCGCTCGTCGACGCCGGCACCGCGCCGGCCTCCATCGAGGCGATCGACTTCGGCCCGCTGGCCCGTGCCCGCGAAACGCTCGGTCCCGCCGACGCCGGTGGCGTCGCCCGGCTGCGCGACGCGGTCCTGGCCCAGCTCGACGCGACAACCCCCGGGACGGCGGCATGACCGCGTGGCCCGTGGTCGAGCACGGCGACATCCGGGAGCTGCGCGGCCCCCTGGTCGTCGTCGGCGGCGTCTCCGGAGCCGGCTACGACGATGTCGTCACCGTCCGCCTGCCCGCCGGCGCCCACCGGCACGGCGTCGTGCTCGAGGTCGACCGCGACACGGCGGTCGTCCAGGTGCTCGAGGGGACGGCGGGCATGGGCCGCCACGGCAGCACCGTCGCGTTCGCCGGCGCACCGATGCGCATCGCTGTCGGCGACCGTTGGCTGGGGCGCACCTGCAACGGCCGCGGCGCGCCGATCGACGGCGGGCCGCCCGTCACCGGTGAGCGCAGCGCGGCGGTCGCCGGCGCACCGCTCAACCCGACGTGGCGCGAACCTCCGGCCGAGCCGGTCATCACGGGCGTCTCCGCGGTCGACGCGCTGACCACCCTGGTGCGCGGCCAGAAGCTCCCGGTGTTCAGCGTCGCGGGCCTGCCGCACCTCGAACTGGCCGTCCAGATCGCCGCGCAGTCCCATGTCGGCGGCGCACCGTTCAGCGTGGTCTTCGCGGGCATGGGCCTCACCCACGCCGACGCCGCGTACGTCCGGGACGCCCTGGACGAGCGGGCCACCGCCGGTGAGCTGGTGCTGCTGCTGAACACGGCCGACGATCCGGTGATCGAGCGGATCCTCACGCCGCGGCTGGCGCTGACAGTGGCCGAGGATCTCGCGTTCACCGGCGGCCGGGACGTCCTGGTCGTGATGACCGACATGACCAGCTACGCCGAGGCGCTGCGGGAGGTGTCGTCGGCCCGTGGCGAGCTGCCCGCCCGGCGGGCCTATCCGGGGTACCTCTACACCGACCTCGCCTCGCTCTACGAACGGTGCGGCCGGATCCGGCACCGGCCCGGCTCGGTGACGATCCTGCCGGTGCTGACCATGCCGGCCGGGGACATCACGCATCCGGTGCCGGACCTCACGGGGTACATCACCGAGGGGCAGATCGTGCTCTCCACCGAACTGCACGGCCGGGGCGTGTATCCGCCGGCCGACCCACTGTCGTCGCTCTCCCGGCTCATGCGCCACGGGGCCGGCCCGGGCCGCACCCGGGACGACCACCTTCCGCTCGCGGCGCAGGTGCTCGCCGCCTTGTCGCGCGCCCGGCAGACCCGCGAGCTGGCCGACCTGATCGGGGCGGCGGCGCTCGGCGACGTGGACCGCCAGTACCTCGGCTTCGCCGACGTCGTCGAACAGCGGCTGATCGACCAGCGGCCGGACGAGGCCCGGACCCTGGACGACACGCTCGACCGGGCCTGGCAGGCGGTGCGGACCCTGCCGGATCGGGAGCTCGTCATGCTGCCCGAGGCGATCCGCGCGGCCCACCCCACCGGGGCGACCGGATGATCGCCCTGCGCCATGTGCCGGTGGGCCGTTCGGGCCTGCTGTGGCTGCGTCACCGCCTCGAGGTCACCCGGCACGGCAGCAGCGTCCTGCGGCGCAAGCTCACCCTGCTCGCCGCCGAACACGACCGCCTCCGGCGGCGCCGTGCCCAGACGGCCAGGGACTGGACGGCGACCGACGCGGCGGCCCGCGGCCGGCTCGACCGGGCCGTGCTGCTCGACGGCCTGGAGGCGATCGACGCGGCGGCCGAGATGCCGCCGGCCGAGGTCTGCGTGCCGTGGACCGCGGTGATGGGCGTCCGCTGCCCGGGAGAGCCGTCGGTGCTGATCCCGCCGCGCCCCGCGCGGTTGCCTGCGCCGGGCGGGGCCGCGCTCTCGCAGGCCGAGGCGGCGTACCGCGCCGCGGCGCTCGCCGCGGTGAGGCACGCGGCCGCCGACGCGGCGCTCGCCGCCGTCGAGAGCGAGATGGCCGCCACCCGGCGCCGGGTACGGGCCCTGGACCGCCACTGGATCCCCGCCCTGGAGGCCGCGCTCGCGGCCCGGACCCTGCAACTGGCGGAGCTGGAGGCGGCCGACCTCACCCGCCGGCGCAGCGGCCTCCGCCGGCGCCCCCGTCGCCCGCACCTGCCGTTCGCCGCGGTCTTGGACGAGAATGACGTGTACGGGCAGGGCGCATTCCTCCGAACGCCGCGGACAGCGGCATAACGGGCTGGAGGCAACCATGACCTACCGGATGAGCGCCGTCGACTGTCTGACCACGGACGGCCGGATCGTCCGGCTCCGCGCGATCCGGCCGCAGGACGCGCCGGCCCTGCTCGCCCTGCACCAGCGGCTCTCCCCGGCGAGCCGGTACCTGCGGTTCTTCAGCGCGGGCACGGCACTGGACGGCGAGATTCGCAGGCTCACCCGGCCGGCGGGGCCGGACCACGTACACCTGCTCGTCGAGGAACGTGGCAGCGTCCTCGCCGCCGGCTCCTATGAACGCATCGACGCCACACGGGCCGACTTCGCGCTCGTGGTCGACGACGACCACCACGGCGAGGGTCTCGGCACGCTGCTGCTGGAGCATTTGGCCGCCGCCGCGCGACGGGCGGGCATCACCGAGCTGGTCGGCGACGTGCTGCCGTACAACGCCGCCATGCTACAGGTGGGCGGGGACCTCGCGCCGGGTGTCGCCCGCCGGTTCGAGGCCGATGCCGGGACGCTCCAGATCCGGGTGCCGACGCTGCCGGACGAGGCGGCGCTGGCCGCCGTCGGGCTGCGGGATCGCACCGCGGCGCACCACTCGCTGCGACCCCTGCTGGCCCCGGCCTCGGTGGCCGTCATCGGTGCCGGACGGCGTCCCGGGGGGATCGGCCGCGAGGTGCTCGCGGCCCTGCGAACCGGCGGCTACACCGGGGCCCTTCACGCGGTCAACCCGCACGCCGCGCAGGTGTGCGGGGTCGCCGCCCATCCCAGCGTGACGGCGATCGGCGACGCAGTGGACCTCGCCGTCATCGCCGTTCCCGCGGCGGCGGTCCCCGAGGTGGTGCGCCAGTGCGGCGCCGCGGGCGTGCGCGCCGCGGTCATCCTGACCGCCGGCATCGAACCGGCGACCCAGGCGGCCCTCGTCCGCCAGGCCCGCCGGCACGGCATGCGGATCCTCGGCCCCAACTGCCTCGGCGTGGTGAACACCGACCCCGCCGTGCGGCTGACCGCCACCTTCGCCCCGGCACCGCCCGTCCCTGGCGGCCTGGCGGTGGCGTCACAGTCCGGCGCCATCGGCGTGGCCATCCTCGCCGCGGCCGCCGGCTGCGGCATCGGCGTCTCCAGCTTCGTGTCACTCGGCAACAAGGCCGACATCAGCAGCAACGACCTGCTCAGCTACTGGGCCGACGATCCGGCGACCCGCGCCGTCGCCCTGTACGTCGAGTCCTTCGGCAACCCGCGCCGGTTCGCCTGGATCGCCCGGGCCCTGGCCAGCCGCAAGCCGGTGCTGGCCGTCAAGAGCGGCCGCTCGGAAGGCGGCAGGCGGGCGGGTGCCTCGCACACCGCCGCCGTCGCGGCGCCGGAGACGGCGGTGGCGGCGCTGTTCGAACAGGCCGGCGTCATCCGCACCGACACGCTCGGCGAGCTGCTGGACACGGCACGGGTGCTGGCCGACCAGCCGCTGCCCACCGGCAACCGCCTCGCCGTGGTGGGCAACGCGGGCGGGCTGAACGTGCTGGCGGCCGACGCAGCCCCGGCCGCGGGCCTCACCGTGCCCACGCTGACGCTGCCCGGCCGCACGCCGGCCGCCGTGAACCCCATCGACCTCGGCGCCGAAGCCACCGCCGAGACCGTGAGCGGGGCGATCCGGGCGGTCGCCCGGTCCGGCGAGGTGGACCTGCTGGTCGTCACGTTCGTCTCCACGAGGACCAACGACACCCCCGCCACGATCGCGGCCATCGCCGCCGCTGCCGACGCCTGCCCGCACCTGCCGGTCGCCGCCGTCGTGGTCGGCGCGCCCGACGTGCCGAGCACCCTGGGTGCCCGCAAGGTGCCGGTGTTCGACCTGCCGGAGCCGGCGGTGCTGGCGATGGGCCGTGCGGCGCGGTACGCGGCCTGGCGCCGCGAGCCGGTCGGGAACCGCCCCTCGCTGCCCGACGTCGACCACGGCGCGGCCCGTGGCATCGTGCGGCGGGCACTGGCGACCGGCGGCGGATGGCAGCCCGCCGACGTGGCCAGATCGCTGCTGACCTGCTACCGCGTGCCGGTGGTGGAGACCCGCATCGCCACGGACGCCGACGAGGCGCTGCGCGACGCCGAACTGATCTCCTACCCGGTGGCGCTGAAAGCCGCCGCACCGGATCTCGTGCACAAGAGCGACATCGGCGCCGTGCGGCTCGGTCTCGCCGACGAGGCCGCGGTCCGCGCGGCGTACCGGGTGATCGGCGTCGCCATCGGCAGCGAGCGGCCCGCCGTGACCGTCCAGCCGATGGCCGATCCGGGCGTGGAGATGGTGGCCGGCGTGGTCCACGATCCGCAGTTCGGCTCCCTGCTCATGCTCGGCCTCGGCGGCGTGTACACGGACCTGCTCGGCGACCGGACGCTCCGGCTGCTGCCGCTCACCGACCGCGACGCCGCGGCGATGTGGGGCGGGCTGCGTGCCGCGCCGCTGCTGACCGGCTACCGCGGCGCGGCACCCGCGGACACCTCGGCGCTGGAGGATCTGCTGCTGCGCCTCGGCCGCCTCGCCGAGGACTTCCCCGAGATCGCGGAGCTCGACCTGAACCCTGTCCTCGTCGGCCCGCGCGGCTGCACCGCGGTCGACGTGAAGCTGCGCCTGGCGCCGGTCGGCGGCGAGCCCGACCCTTACCTTCGGCACCTCGCCACGACGGACGGCCGGCACTCGGGCTGACGTCGTCAGGGCACCACCTGACCCCGGGGCTCGCGTACCGGCACCGCCGCACGACCGGGGCCTTGCGCGGCAAGAGACCTACGAGGCGATTTCCCTTCGCCAGCATTGCCTGGATCAGGTCGTGGGGATCGCGGTCGACCTCTCGGTCGTTCAGCCTCTCAGCTCAACTGTCACCCAGTTGGGCTCTCCCGCACGTCTCGTAGGCCTACCGCCCAAGCTACGTCGAGGGCGTGACCGCGTGGGGTGAGTCATCGGGGCATCGCAACAGCAGGGTGGGGCCGGTCATCCGGCGGCTCCGACGATGGCCACCACACCCGGGGGCCGGTCGGCGAATGCCCGGCTGACCGAGCCGAGCCGCAGCGGCGCCGGCAGGCGGTGTCCACGGCGGCCGAGGACGAGCAGCACAGCACCCTCGGCGGCGCGGCGCAGACCCTCGACGGGTGGGCCGAGGAAGACCGCGCGCTTGAGCGGCACCCGGGGGAACCGGGCGGCGACCGGTTCGACCGCGGCGGCCAGGAGCTCGGTCGACTCCGGCTCGGTGGCGAAGTGTGTTTCCAGGGTCGTCTCGTCGAACCAGAAGTCTCCCGCCGCCCGGGCACTGACATGGACCGCGGCGAGCGGCGCGCGGTGCCGGTGAGCGTACCGGTAGCCGAACCTGATGGCGGCGTGCGACGCGGCCGAGCCGTCGACACCGACGACGACGTGCCCGGCGAACGGACCTTGACGGTGCGGCGGCGCCGGAGCGGGCACGACCACCACGGGCACGGGCGCGTGGGCGGCGACGCGGGCGGCGGTCGACAGGTGTCCCAGACGGGCCGGCACGGCCGCGCCGAGCACGAGAAGGTCGGCGCGGTCGGCCAGGTCCAGCAAGGCCTCCACGGCACCGCCGGCGGCCACTTCGAAGTCGACGTGCCCGCCGAGGCGGTCGCGGACGGCGTGCAGGTGCCGGGCCAGGACGGGATCGGCGCGCTCCAGTGCCGACTCGTCGGGTCCGGGGTCGCGGAACCGGTGCGATGGATCGGTGTGACGGATGGTGACGTCGGCGGCGCCGGCCTCGGCCTCGTCACAGGCCCAGGACAAGGCGGTCCAGCCGGGTTCGGTGCCGTCGATGCCCACGCCGATCCGCCGGTACGGCCGGTCCGCCACCGTCTCGGTCGTGGCCCCCGCGGCGCGGGCGATGAGCACCGGGCCGGCGGCGTGGTGCAGGACCTGCCCGCTGACCGAGCCCAGCCGCGCTCCCGTGAGCCCGCCACGTCCCCGGACGCCGACCACCACCATCACGGCGTGCTCGGACGCGCGGGTCAGCACCTCTGCCGCGGCGCCCGGCAGCAGCCGGAGATCGATCTCCACGTCGGGATACTTCGC
The DNA here is from genome assembly GCF_040654975.1 of Dactylosporangium sp. NPDC050588. Lineage (NCBI taxonomy): Bacteria > Bacillati > Actinomycetota > Actinomycetes > Micromonosporales > Micromonosporaceae > Dactylosporangium > Dactylosporangium sp. NPDC050588. Next base: position 31,823 of record NZ_JBFAJA010000075.1, read on the forward strand.
CTGCCAGGGCTCGACCTCGGCGGCCAGCGCGTGACCCGCGGCCGCCTCGGCCGCGGCCGAGCCGGAGTCCGGCACCTGCCAGGCTCGGACGACGGCCAGCGGGAGATGGCGGGCGGCCGCCTCTTCGAAGGCCAGTTCGAGCGCCAGCACGGACCCGGAGGAGCCGTCGACGCCGACGACGACCGGGCCGTCCTGCGGCAGCGAGGGCAGCGAGGTCTCTGGGCCGGCCCACCGCTCGGCGTGGTGGACGACCAGCACCGGGCACGCGGCATGCGAGCTCAGGTGCATGCCGACGGAACCGAGCAGCAGTCCGGCGAAACCGCCGAGCCCGCGGCTGCCGATCACGACCAGCCGCGCGCGGTGGGACTGTTCGCACAGCACGTCGGACGGCTCGCCGGCGGCGACGACGGTCTCGACCTCGACGGTCGGTGCCCATCCACGCACGAGTGCGGCCGCGTCGCCGGCCGGAGCGGACTCCTGCTCGTAGAGACCGAAGGGGACAGGGATGCCCAGCGCGTGCACCACCTTCAGCGGACACCCGTGCCGGGCCGCTTCGTCCGCGGCCCAGCGCACCGCGCCACGGCTCGCCGCCGACCCGTCGACGCCGACCACGATCGGTGCGATGTCTCCCGGCATGGCTCCTCGCTCACCAGATCCGGTATGCCAAGGACTCGTGTTGCCCACACGACCACGTTCATGACCACCCGACGGGGTGATCGTCCACCGTATGCCCGGTCGGACCGGGTGAGGCATCGGCGGGGCCGCGGGTGATTGGCGCGCGGCGTCCGGGGTAGTCGGCCGTGCACGACGCCACGCGCCCCGGAGGCGGCGCAACACGATCCGGTGTCGCGACCATCCAGCGGGGGCCCAGCGTGTGGAATCCTCAGGAAACGAACGGGCTGAGCGGCCACCTGGCCGAGGTGATCGAGCGCTCGCGAGTCGCGATGGAGCACGTCACCGAAGCGCTGTCGGACTCCGGCCCCTCCGCCGCGGACGCGTTGCAGGCTGCCGAGAAGGCGTTGTACGCGCTGCGCCGGGCCGTCGACGACCAGGCGTTGGCGATCGAGGAGACCAGGGACGTAGCGCCTGCCGGCGCTGTGCGGGCGATCCTCGCCGCCGCGCAGGTGAACGCCGACGCGGAGTGCGTCGCAGGGCTGGCGAAGCGGCTGGCCGAGATCGCCGGTTCGCGGCCGGCGCGGCCGGCGATGCCGGCCGAGGTGCGGGCCGTCGTCGGCCGCATGGGCCGGGTCTGCGCCGACCTGATGGTCACGGCGGGCGGCGCCGTGGCGACGCCGGCCGGCACGGAGGCGCGGATCGAGGCGGCCGGTGCCGAGGTGGGCCGGCTGCGGCAACGGCTCGACCACCTGCTGCTGCACGAGCCGGCTCCGGTCGATGTGGACGCCGCGCTGGACGCCGCATTGGCCTGCCGGTACTACTCGCACTGCGCCGAACTCGCGGGTTCCATGGCGCGGCACGCATCAGGGCAGGCCCGCCAGTGAGATCCCGTCCAGGATCCGCCGCCACACCGCGTCGTTGAGGATGTCCCGATGGTGCGCCACCACCAGTTCGGCCTGGACGGGGTCGGCGAGGTCGATCGACAGCCGACCGTCGTGGACGAGATGCGTGAGCAGGACCGCGATGCCCGTCGCATAGACATTCGACGCGCCGGTGGGTGTCCTGGACGCCAGGTTGTCGTCGCCGACGACCGTGACACCGGGATCCACCACCCGTGCGGCGCCGGGCTCCGCGAGCTCGACCACGCGGCCGAACCCGTCGGTCGTGGTGTCGAGCACGACGGATCCCGGCCGCATGGTCCGCACGTCTCGCGCGGACACGAGCACCGGCGGCCGCCGGCCCGGGATCTCGGCGGTGGCGATGACGATGTCGCTGTCCCGGACGCCCGCCGTGATGTCCGCGCACGAGCGTCGACGGGCCTCGCACACGTGGACCTCCGCGCCCAACCGGCGCACGGTGACAGCGGCTTCGTAACCCGCGGGTCCACGGCCGATGACGAGGACCCGCGCGGGCCGGACCGCGCCGCCGCCGCGAGCGGGTCCGGAGAGGGCGCGGCCGAAGACGTCAGCGGCGGTCAGCGCCGCCTGGTAGCCGGCGACCCGCTCCTGCGCACCGAGGAAGTCCATCGGCCCCGTATGGCCGGGAGTGGGCGGCATCAGGTCGGCGGCGATGATGGTGAGACCCTGCTCGGCCCACCGGCGGACCAGATCCGGCACGCACAGCGGTCGCAGGAGGCAGATGAGCGCTTGCCCGGCACGGAACCGGTGGGTCGCGGCGACGTTCGGTGGCCGGACACCGATGAGGATGTCGGCCGTGTCGAACACCTCGGCGCGAGGCACCGGCGTCGCCCCGGCCCGGGCGTAGTCGGCGTCGGGGAACCAGGCCGCGCAGCCGGCGCCGGTTTCGACGACGACCACGAGCCCGAGGTCGAGAATGGAACGGACGGCCGCGGGCACGACCGCCACGCGCCGCTCGCCGGGCGCGGTCTCGCTGTAGACGCCGACCGTCTGGTGTGCCACCGGGATTTCGCCTCCCCGCAGACTCCGCCAACGGTATCCCGTCCGTGCCCCCACGGCGACGCGTCACCGGCACCGGCACCGGCATCGGCACCAGAAGAGGAGGGCCCGCGATGGTAGGCGGACGGTGGCAGTTCTGGATCGACCGTGGCGGCACGTTCACCGACATCGTCGCCAGGAGGCCGGACGACGGCCGGCTGGTGACACGCAAGCTGCTGTCGAACAACCCGGCACGCTACGCCGACGCGGCGGTCGCCGGAATCCGGGCGCTGCTCGGTGTCCCCGACGCGGTGCCGATACCGGTGGACCGGATCGAGGCGGTGCGGATGGGGACCACGGTCGCCACGAACGCGCTGCTGGAGCGCAGGGGCGAACGCACCGCGCTGGTCATCACCGAGGGCTTCGGCGACGCGCTGCGCATCGGCTACCAGAACCGGCCACGCATCTTCGACCGGCGGATCGTGCCGCCGGACGTGCTGTACGAGCGCGTGATCGAGGTGGACGAACGGATGTCGGCCGACGGCACCGTGCTGCGCTCGCCGGACCTCGACCGGCTGACCGACGACCTGCGGCGGGCGCACGACAGCGGCATCCACGCCGTCGCGGTGGTCTGCCTGCACAGCCACCTGTTCCCGGCCCACGAACGGGACATCGGGAGGCTGGCGGAGCGGATCGGCTTCGACCAGGTCTCGTGCTCCAGCGAGGTGAGCCCGTTGATGAAGCTGGTGCCGCGCGGCGACACCACCGTCGTCGACGCGTACCTGTCGCCGGTGCTGCGCCGATACGTCGAAGCGGTGGCGGAGCAGCTGCGCGGCGTACGGCTGATGTTCATGCAGTCCAACGGGGGCCTGGCCGAGGCGGGGCACTTCCGCGGCAAGGACGCGATCCTGTCCGGTCCGGCCGGTGGCATCGTCGGCATGGCGCGCATGTCGCAGCTGGCCGGCTTCGACAAGGTGATCGGCTTCGACATGGGCGGCACCTCCACGGACGTGTCGCACTACGCCGGCCAGTACGAGCGGGTCTTCCACACCCAGATCGCGGGGGTACGGCTGCGCGCCCCCATGATCGACATTCACACCGTGGCGGCTGGAGGCGGGTCGGTCCTGCACTTCGACGGCGCCCGCTACCGCGTCGGGCCGGACTCCGCGGGTGCCGACCCCGGGCCGGCCTGCTACCGCAACGGCGGGCCGCTCACCATCACCGACGCCAACGTGATGCTCGGCCGGATCCAGCCCTCGACGTTTCCCCAGGTCTTCGGGCCCGACGGTGACCAGCCGCTGGATGCCGGCGTGGTGCGGCGCGGGTTCGCCGAGCTGAGCGCGGCCATCGCCGGGCGCACCGGCGACGAGCGCACGCCGGAGCAGGTCGCGGAGGGGTACCGGCAGGTCGCGGTCGCGAACATGGCCAACGCGGTGAAGCGGATCTCGGTGCAGCAGGGCCGTGACGTCACCGGATACGTGCTCACGACGTTCGGCGGTGCCGGCGGGCAACACGCGTGCTCGGTGGCCGACTCGCTGGGGATCGGCGCCGTGCTCGTGCCGCCGATGGCGGGTGTGTTGTCGGCGCTCGGCATCGGACTCGCCGACACCACCGCGATGCGCGAGCAGTCGGTGGAGCGCCGCCTGGAGCCCGCGGCGATGCGGCAGCTGACCGGCGTCGCGGACGCGCTGGAGGCGGCGGCCCGCTCGCAGCTGCTGGACGAGGACGTGCCGGCCCGGCGGATCCGGGTGCACCGGCGCGCGCACCTGCGCTTCGAGGGCACCGACACCGCGCTGCCGGTCGAGCTCGCCGACCTGGACACGATGGTGACGTCGTTCCGGACGGCATACCGGCGCATGTACGCGTACCTCATGGACCGGCCGCTGATCGTCGAGGCGGTCTCGGTCGAGGCCGTCGGGCTGACCGAACCCCCGGACCTCTCCCGGCCGGACGATCCCGCCGGCACGCCCGGACGCGCCGCCGCACGGCCGCTCGGCACGACCCGCCTGTACACCGGCGGAGCATGGCGGGAGGTGCCGCTGTACGAGCGGGAACGCCTGCGCCCCGGCGACACCGTCGGCGGTCCGGCCATCGTGGCCGAGGCGGACGCGACCACGGTGGTCGACGACGGCTGGCGGGCGGCGGTGACGAAGCTCGGCCACCTGCTGCTGGAACGGATGCGGCCGAGCGACCCGGCCTCCGGGGCGACCACCCGGGTCGACCCGGTGCTGCTGGAGATCTTCAACAATCTCTTCATGTCGATCGCCGAGCAGATGGGCGCCCGGCTGGAGTCGACCGCGCAGTCGGTGAACATCCGGGAGCGGCTGGACTTCTCGTGCGCACTGTTCGACCCGGACGGCAGTCTCATCGCCAACGCGCCGCACATCCCCGTGCACCTCGGCTCGATGAGCGCCAGCATCAAGGAGGTCATCCGTCGCCGCCGCGCCGGCATGCGGCCCGGCGACGTGTACGCGATCAACGACCCGTACCACGGCGGCACCCATCTGCCCGACATCACCGTCGTCACCCCGGTCTTCGGCGCCCCGGTCTCCGGCACCGGCCGGTCCGAGGTGCTGTTCTACGTGGCCTCCCGGGGCCACCACGCGGAGATCGGCGGGCTCACGCCCGGCTCCATGCCCGCGAACAGCCGCGACGTCCACGAGGAGGGCGTGCTGTTCGACACCTGGCCGCTCGTCGAGGACGGCCGGTTCCGCGAAGAGGAGACGCTCCGGCTGCTCACGGAGGCGCCGTACCCGTCCCGGAACCCGGCGACCAACCTCGCCGACCTGCGCGCCCAGATCGCCGCGAACGCCAAGGGTGTCGAAGAGGTCGGACGGATGATCGATCACTTCGGCCTCGACGTGGTGCAGGCATACATGCGCCACGTCCAGGACAACGCCGAGGAGGCGGTACGGCGCGTCATCGACGCCCTCGGCGACGGCGGGTACCGCTACGAGATGGACTCGGGGGCGGCGATCTCGGTCCGGATCACGGTGGACCGCGCCGGCCGCGGCGCGACGATCGACTTCAGCGGCACGTCACCACAGCTGGCGACGAACTTCAACGCACCCTCGTCGGTCGTCACCGCGGCGGTGCTGTACGTCTTCCGGACGCTGGTCACCGACGAGATCCCGCTCAACGACGGCTGCCTGCGCCCGCTGCGCATCGTGGTGCCGGCCGGTTCGATGCTCGCGCCCGCCTACCCCGCGGCCGTGGTCGCCGGAAACGTGGAGACGTCGCAGGCGATCGTCGGCGCGCTCTACGCCGCGCTCGGCGTCCAGGCCGAAGGGTCCGGGACGATGAACAACGTCAGCTTCGGCAACGAGCGGCACCAGTACTACGAGACCGTCGCCTCCGGCTCAGGCGCCGGCGAAGGGTTCGACGGGGCCTCCGTGGTGCAGACCCACATGACGAACTCCCGGCTGACCGACCCCGAAGTCCTCGAATGGCGCTTCCCGGTGCTCCTGGACGAGTTCGCCGTCCGGCACGGCAGCGGCGGCGGCGGCCGGTGGCTGGGCGGCGACGGCGCGGTGCGGCGCATCCGGTTCCGCGAGCCGATGACCGTCAGCACCCTGTCGGGCCACCGGCGCGTGGCGCCGTACGGCCTGGCCGGCGGCTCACCCGGCGCGCTCGGCACCAACCGGGTGGAACGCGCCGACGGCAGTGTCGTCCACCTCGCCGGCTGCGGCTCCGTCGACGTCCAGCCAGGCGACGTCCTGGTCGTCGAGACACCCGGCGGCGGCGGATACGGCACCCCCTGAGCGTCGACCGCCTGCATGCGGCTGCCGCGCCCGCCAGCGTCAGGCGTCAGGCGCCGACGTGGATGCCGGGGCGGCGCCGCGGGTCGGGTTCCTGCTCGCGGATGATCTCGCGCGTGACGGGGGCGGTGTCGCCGCGGCCGAGCAGGAAGTAGCGGACCATGTGGACCAGCGGGCTGCCCTCGGCCCAGGCGAAGTAGCAGTGCGGGCGGACGCCGGTGGTGTCGCGCAGGGCGAGCAGGATCGCGGCGATGGCGTTCGGCGCTGCCGGGGCCTCGGCGCGCAGGACGCGGTGCCCGTCGACCTCGGCGCCGCGGACGGTGAGGGTGTCGCTGAAGCTCGACGGGTCGACGACCGTGACCTCGAGGAACATGACGTCGGCGGAGCCGGGGACGGCGTTCTCGCCGCGCTGTTCGAGCTCCTTCTCCGCGTACTCGGCCGCCGTGCCGGTGCCGGGGCGGTTGGCGATCAGGTTGATCCGCCCGTCGTAGGCGATGGTCTCGGTGACGAACCGGCGGGCGGTGTCGTCGAACTCGATGCGGTCCGCGCGCAGCTCCGTCGTGCGTGACACCCGGGAGATCAGCGAGATGGTGATGATGCCGGCGATGAACATGCCCGAGATGGCGAGCCCGTCGGGCTTGTCGCGGATGTTCTCCACCAGGGCGTAGGCCAGCACGGCGGTGAGCAGGCCGAAGCCGGACCCGGCCGCCTTGTGCCGCTGCCGGAACGCGGACACGGTGACGGCGAAGGCGCCGGAGACCATCATGGCGAGGATGCCGGTGGCGTACGCGCCGGCCTGGGCGTCGACGTCGGCGCCGAACGCGATCGTGATGGCGACGCTGATCGCGGTGTAGACGAGCACCACCGGGCGCACCGCCCGGCCCCATTCCGGGGCCATGCCGTAGCCGGGCAGGTACCGGGGCACGATGTTGACCAGGCCCGCCATCGCCGACGCGCCGGCGAACCACAGGATGAGCACGGTGCTGAGGTCGTACACGCTGCCGAAGACCTCGCCGAGCTGCTCGTGCGCCAGCCAGGCGAGGGCCCGGCCGTTCGCCTGGCCGCCTGCCTCGAACTCGGCCGGCGGGATGAGCACGGTGGTGACGAAGCTGCTGGCCAGCAGGTACACGCTCATGATGGCGGCGGCCACGGTCAGCAGCTTGCGGGCGTTGCGGATGCGCGCCCGCAGCCGATCCTGCGGGTCCTCGCCCTCGGCGGCGACGAGCGGCATCATGCTCACGCCGGTCTCGAAGCCGGACAGGCCCAGCACGAGCAGCGGAAACGCCAGCACGGCCGGCAGCGCGAGGTCGGTGAAGCCGGTGCCACCGGCGGTCAGCGCGGTCGTCCAGGTGGAGAACGCGCCCGCCGTGGTGATCACCTCGACCACGCCGACGACGACGATGACCGCGTTGAGAGTCAGGAACACCGCGACGAGCGGGATGGCGACGCTGACCGCCTCGCTGAACCCGAGCAGGAACACCCCGCCCAGGACCAGCAGCAGGATCACGGTCAGCGCCACCGCGTGGCCGTGCAGGAAGCCCGGGGCGTGCGGGTTCTCCAGCACGTGCAGGCTCGCGTCGGCCGCGGACAGCGTGATCGTGATGATCCACGAGGTGGCGACGAACCCGAGCAGGACCAGCACGAAGATCTTGCCGCGCCAGAACGGCAGCAGCTGCTCCAGCATCGACACCGACCCGGCGCCGTGCGGGCTCTCCTTCGCGACCCGCCGGTACATCGGCAGCATCCCGAACAGGGTCAGCGCCACGATCAGCAGCGTCGCGAGCGGCGACAGCGCCCCGGCGGCGGTCGCCGCGATGGCCGGCACGTAGGCGAGGCTGGAGAAGTAGTCGACGCCGGTCAGGCACATCACCTTCCACCAGGCGTGCTGCTCGGCGTGCGCCTCCCCCGCCGCCGGGCCGACCGGCTGCACCCGGTGCCGCAACAGCCACCGGGCGACCGGACCGCCGCGCGGCGGCCGTCGGGCCGGTGTCTGCACCACCGCCGGCAGCGCGTACTCGTCCAGTGCCGCCGCGTCGTCCGTGGTCTCCATGCGTCCTCTTCCAGGTGGTGCCGACAGCGGTTTCCGCCGGGATCACGGTACGAGGATCCGGGGGTTTCCGCTGCCTGGGTCGGCCGTATTGGTTTCGTCAAGAGCACTGGTCGCCCGGTCCGGCGGCGGATGTGATGGAGGCGGTGGCCGGCGGTCCTCCCGGCCGCCGGTCTGACGAAGGGCGCTGCCGGCCATGCGTGACTCTGTGATGACCAGTGGTCCCGGTGGCCGGTTGCGGACGCCGACCGGGATCAGCGTTGCCGGGGGTTGCGCGGCGGCGGTCGGCGCGGCGCTGGTCGCCGGGGCGCTGTTTCCCGGAAGCGATACCGCCGCACGAGCCGCTGTGATGTCGGTCATGATCGGCGTGTTCGCCGCCACGGTGGCGGACCTTGTCGCGGTGCTCGCCGTCGCCGTCGTCGCGGCGTTGCTCTTCGTCGGGTTCCTCGTCAATGAGTCCGGCGTGCTCGCCCTGCCCGGTGACACGTGGCGGGACCTGGTGCCGTTGGGTGCCGCTGCCGTGCTGGGGTGCGCATGGCGCCGGATCGGCGGCGGCGATCGCGGGACACATGATGGCCGACGCCCGGCGATCGGATGTCAGGTGGGTGGCCGCGGCACCCGTTCCATCCGGTTCCACCCGGCCCAGCCCCGCTGGCGCATCAGCTCCCGCATCCACTCGGCGCGGGGGTCGGACTCGACGGCGAGCGCGTCCAGCAGGTCGAAAGCCAGGGCGTCCTCTCCGGCGCCGTAGTCGACCTCGCCCGCGGCGTACGCCTGCTCGGCCAGCTCGGCCATGATGTCGGCGGCCTCGTGGGCGCGGGGGTCGTCGGTGGTGGCGTCGCTGTCGAACAGTTCCGAGAGCAGCTCGTACAGCCTGATCACGCGCGGGTCGTCGAGATGTGCGAACTTGCCGGGCATCCACTCGCGGACGCGGTCGGGCCAGCGGGCCGAGACGAGGATCCAGCCGTCGCGTTCGGCCCGCACCATGCGTTCCGACACGCTGAGCTCGCGGAGACGGTCGAGGTATGCGGTGACCTCTGGCGGCAGGACCAGGCCGTCGCCGGCGGTGAGCTGCGCCAGCTGCCTGCGGCCGGCCTCGAGGCGGGCGATCTCCTGGCGGACCTGTTCGTCGATGCGGCGGACCGCTTCGGCGAAGGTGGCCGGGTCGGCGTCCAGCATCGGGCGGATCTGGGTGAGCGGGACGCCGGCGGCGGCAAGGGTCCGGATCTTGATGAGCGACACGACGGCGGTCGCGCCGTACTTCCGGTAGCCGGCGGCGTCGCGTTCAGGCTCCGGCAGCAGCCCGATCTGGTGGTAGTGCCGGACGGTGCGCACCGTGACGCCGGTGTACGCCGCCAGCTGGCCGATGGTGAGCATGCCGCTCCCGTCTCAGGAGATCTTCCTACGGTACGAGATGCCGGCGAGAACGTAGGCGACGACGAGGATGCCGGTGCACCAGGCGAGCGCGGTCCAGACGCCGGTGCCGACGGGTTCATGGTTGAACAGGCGGCGGATGGTGTCGACGATGGAGGTCACCGGCTGGTGCTCGGCGAACGCGCGGACCGGGCCGGGCATCGACCCTGTCGGCACGAACGCCGAGCTGACGAACGGCAGGAAGATCAGCGGGTAGGAGAACGCGCTGGCGCCGTCGATCGTCGACGCGGTGAGGCCGGGGATGACCGCGATCCAGGTGAGGGCGAGGGTGAACAGGGTGACGATGCCGGCGACCGCGAGCCACGCCAGCACGCCCGCCCCGCTGCGGAACCCCATGGCGAGCGCGACGAGCACCACGACGGTAACCGAGATGAGGTTGGCGACGACCGAGGTCAGCACGTGCGCCCACAGCACCGCGGACCGGGCGATCGGCATGGACTGGAGTCGCTCGAAGATGCCGCCCTGCATGTCCAGGAAGAGCCTGTACGCGGTGTAGGAGATCCCGGACGCGATGGTGATGAGCAGGATGCCCGGCAGCAGGTAGTTCACGTATGAGCCGGTCGTCCCGGTCTGGATCGCGCCGCCGAACACGTACACGAACAGCAGCATGAACGCGATCGGCATGGCGAGGGTGGTGATGATGGTGTCCGGGCTGCGCACGATGTGCCGCAGCGACCGGCCCAGCAGGACGGCGGTGTCGTTCATCGGTGCCCTCCGACGATCGTGAGGAAGACTTCCTCCAGGGTTGGTTGCTTCTGTACGTATTCGACCTTGGTGGGCGGGAGGAGCCGCTTGAGCTCCTCGAGGGTGCCGTCGACGATGATCCGGCCCTCGTGCAGGATCGCGATCCGGTCGGCGAGTTGCTCCGCCTCTTCCAGGTACTGGGTGGTGAGCAGCACGGTCGTGCCGCCCTCGGCCAGCTGCCGGACCGCCTGCCACACCTCGAGGCGGCCCTCCGGGTCCAGGCCGGTCGTCGGCTCATCGAGGAAGATGACCGGCGGGTCGCCGATGAGGCTCATCGCGATGTCGAGCCGCCGGCGCATGCCACCGGAGTAGGTCGCCACCCGCCGGCCGCCCGCCTCGGTCAGCGAGAAGCGGCGCAGCAGCCCGTCGACGACCGAACCGGGATCCTTGAGGTGCCGCAGCTTCGCCACCAGCAACAGGTTCTCCCGCCCGGTGAGGATCTCGTCGACGGCGGCGAACTGCCCGGTGAGGCTGATCGACTCGCGGACCTTGCCCGGCTGCGTACCGACGTCGAAGCCGTTGACCTGGGCCGTCCCGTCGTCGGCCTTGAGCAGCGTGGCGAGGATCTTCACCACCGTGGTCTTACCCGCCCCGTTGGAGCCCAGCAGCGCGAAGATGCTGCCCCGCGCCACCTCGAGGTCGACGCCGCGCAGGACGCGCAGCGCCTGGTACGACTTCTCCAGGCCCCGCACACGAATCGCCGGATCGCTCATGGCCGCGAGTATGCGGGGTTGACGCTGCGTCAGGGTCAAGACCGGGACCGGAGTGTGTGAGGCACGGGCGTCAAGAAACCGTCAAGGACCCGGTCGCGGCGTATGGATTTCATCAACGCCTCTGGGCAGGGCAGGTGGCCGGGGCTTCACTTCGGGTGCGGCCGGATGTCGGCTGCGCGTTGTGGAGTCAGGGAGGGGATCCCTCGTGGCTGACCTGTGGTCCGTGCTGCTGACGATCGCGTTGTTCGAGGCCTTCGGCCTGGTGGTGCGGGCGGTGGAGCGGCTGTGAACGCCGAGAACCTTGTCGGTCTCGTCCTCGCGGTCCCCTGGACAAGCTCAACCGCCTGGTCGAGAACCTCCTCGACATGAGCCGCCCCTGGGAGGCCACCTGATGACCCGCATCCTCATCGTCGACGACGAACCGCAGATCCTGCGCGCCCTGCGGATCAACCTGCAGGCCCGGCAGTACGACGTGGTCGCTGCCGCCGACGGTACCCAGGCCATCGCCGCTGTGCAGGGCGAGCATCCGGACGTCGTCGTGCTGGACCTCGGCCTGCCGGACATCGACGGGGTCGACGTCATCCGCGCGCTGCGCACCTGGACGCCGGTGCCCGTCATCGTGCTGTCCGGCCGGCGCGGCAGCAGCGACAAGATCGAGGCGCTGGACGCCGGGGCCGACGACTACGTCACCAAACCGTTCAACATCGACGAGCTCCTCGCCCGGCTGCGCGCGGTCACCCGGCGCCGCGGCAGCCCCGGCGAACCGGCCCGGGCCCGCATCGGCCGGTACAGCGTCGACCTGGCCACCCGCGACGCCCGGCGCGACGACGGCGACCGCCAGCACTTGACCCGGACCGAGTGGCGGCTGCTGGAGCTGCTCGTCGCGCACCCCGGCAGGCTCATCGGCCACCGGGAGCTGCTGCAGCACGTGTGGGGGCCCACGTACGTCAACGAGGTGCACTACCTGCGGCAGTTCCTCGCCCAGCTACGCCGCAAACTCGAGACCGACCCGTCCCGCCCCAGGCACCTGCTGACCGAACCCGGCATGGGCTACCGCTTCCAACCGTGACCGCAGCCGGCCTAGGAAGAACGTCAAGCCGCGTAGGGATTGCATCAGGACGTCTAGGCGGCCCTGACCTGCGGTGGAAGCGTGAACGGCATGACCGGCAACCCTGATCCGATACACGCGTTGGTGTTCGTGCGGCTCGATGATCCGAGCCCGGCACGGTTCGAACGGTTCCTCGGCGGCGTGGACGGTGTCGTCGCCGCCTGGCACGTCATCGGCGACATCGACCTCGCCGTCCACGTGCACTGCGCCGACCTCTCCGCGGTCGACCGGCTGCTGACCGCCATGCGGTTCGACGGCGGCGGCGTCAGCCTCACCGGGCTCGCCGCCGAGCACGGCACACCCACCTACGTGCTCGACGAAGCCGACGTGCGGCTGCGCTGCCGCCAGTACCTCACCGCATTCGGCGCCGGCCGGGTCGCGTACACCGCGAAGGCGCTGCTGAGCGTCGGCATCGCCCGCTGGATCGAGCAGGAAGGGCTGCACCTGTACGTCGGCTCCGCCGGGGAGCTGCGGGTCGCGCAGGCCGCCGGGTTCCCCAGTGACCGAACCGTCCTCTACGGCAGCGCCAAGACGCCACAAGACCTCGACGCCGCCTACGCCGCCGGCGTCGGCACGATCGTCGTGGAGTCGCTGTCGGAGATCACCCGGCTCGCCGCAACCGCACCCCACGGGCAGCGGGTCCTGCTGCGGGTGTTCGCCGGCCCGGAGCCCGCCGACGGCGCCGACAACCGGTTCGGGCCACGGATCGGCACCGGCGAGGCGAACACGGCCGTCACCCGGATCGTCGGTCAGCCCGGCCTGCGGCTCGCCGGGTTCGACTGCTCCGTCGGGCACCAGGTCAGCCGGTTCAGCGTGTACGAACGCGAGCTCCACCGCATCGTAGCCTTCTGCGCGGCCGTCAAGGCCAGGCACGGCGCCGTCGCCGGCACCGGCGCTTACCACCACTCGCGGGCCTCCAACTACCACCTGGTGCCCCGGCCGGCACTGATCGGGGTCGCCGGCGGGCAGGCCCGGACGCTGGTACGCCGCGAGACGCTCACCGACCTGCTGTCCCGTGACAGCGACCACCAGGCGGACTGAACCGTGAACGCCGCCCTGCTCGGCGCCGCCCTGCTCGTGCTGCTCGTCACCTTCACGGCGGCGCGGGTCCGCCGGCTGTTCGCGCCCGTGCCGCCGACGGTCCACTTGGACGGCACGGCCGCCCGTTGCGTGGACGAGGCGGCCGCCGAGGGCCGCCTGACGGTCGTGCCGCAGCGTCCCGGCACCGCACCGGCCACGTGCCCGCCAGGAGCTGGGACCGCCCTGCGGCTGGAGGTCGTCGCACCCGACACGGCCCGGCGTGCCGCTGCACTCGCCGTCACCGGCGACCGCCGCGACGGGTTGCCGGTCCTGCGGGTCGCCGCCTGGGACGTCCCGGACGCCATCGCCGCGGTCCTGCTGCACCTGCGCGACCGGACCGGGCTACGACCGGTCGTGCACTTCGACTGGCCGCAGCGACGACCGTCGGTGCACTGGCTGCAGTTCCTGTGCTTCGGCACGGGACAGGTCGCCCTGCTCACCAGGCACCTGCTCCGCGAGGTCGAACCGGACCCACGGCTGCGACCGGCGGTGCACGTCGGGTAAGGCGTCACAGCTCCAGCCGGTAGCCGATCCCGGGCTGGGTGATGAGGTGACGGGGCCGGGCCGGGTCCCGCTCGAGTTTGCGGCGGAGGTTCGCGAAGTGCACCCGCAGGTAGTTCGTCTCCGTCTCGTACTGCGGACCCCAGACCTCCCGCAGCAGCTGCCGGTGCTCGACCAGCCTGCCGGGGTTGCGCGCCAGGACCTCGAGGAGGTGCCACTCGGTCGGGGTGAGCCTGATCTCGCCGTCCGGGCCGGTGGCCCGCTTCATTGCGAGGTCGACCGTGACCTCACCGGCCCGGATCACCGGCGCGTCGGGAACCGCCGGCGTCCCCCGGCGCAAGGCGGCACGGATGCGGGCGAGGAGCTCGTCCATGCCGAACGGTTTGGTGACGTAGTCGTCGGCGCCGGCGTCCAGCGCCGCGACCTTGACCGGCTCGCTGTGCCGCGCGGACAGCACGACGATCGGCGCCCGGCTCCAGCCCCGCAGTCCTTCCACGACCCGGATGCCGTCAAGATCGGGCAGGCCGAGGTCGACGATCGCCAGATCCGGCGGGTGGTGTCCGGCCGCGACGAGGCCTGCCTTCGCCGTGCCCGCGGTGTCGACCTGGTAGCCGCGGGCGGTGAGGTTGACCCGCAGCGCGCGCAGCAACGGTTCGTCGTCGTCGACGATGAGGATCCGGGTCACGGGTAGGCGCTCCGGTCGGCTCGGGTGGCCGCCGGGACGGTCACGGTCATGGTGAGGCCCCCGCCGGGGGTCTCCGCAGGGGTGAGGCTACCGCCCATCGCCTCGGTGAAGCCGCGGGCGATCGCCAGCCCGAGGCCGAGCCCGCCTCCGTGGTCGTGCAGCCGCTGGAACGGCTCGAACATGCGGTCCCGGTCGGCCGCCGCCAGGCCCGGCCCGTGGTCTACGACGTGCAGCCGCAGCGATCCGTCCGCCGCGTGGTCGCCAGTCACCCGGACCTGCCGGTCGGACGGGCTCGCGGCGACCGCGTTGGCCATGAGGTTGGCGACGACCCGCTCCAGCAGGCCCGGGTCGGCCAGCGCGAGCGGAAGGTCGTCGGGCACCTCGAACGCGATCCGGTGCCGGTCGGCCTGGTGGATGATGGCCTCGGCGACGACCGCGTCGAGGGCGATCGGGCGCACCACGGCGGACAGGACCCCGGCACGGAGGCGGCTGAGCGACAACAGGTTCTCCACCACGGCGATGAGCCGATCGGCGGACTCCTCGACCGTCGCCAGGAGCTCGGCCCGGTCGTGCGGCGCCCAGTCGACGTCGGGTTGCCGCAGGCTGGACACGGCGGCCTTGATCCCCGCGAGGGGCGTCCGCAGGTCATGGCCGACGGCGTCGAGCAGGGCCGCGCGGAGCCGGTCGATCTCGGCGAGCTCGCGTGCCCGGGCCGCCTCGTCGGCTAAGCGCTGATGCTCGTGCAGCCTGGCGGCGGCGGCTGCCAGACGGGTCAAGGTGCCCCGCTCCTCGACCCCGACCGGCCGTCCCCACGCCGCCAGGCGCAGACCCGGACCCGCCCGGACCGTCAGGTCCGGAGGGTGCGCCTGCGCCGCACCGACGCGGGTGAGCGGCTCCTCGCCACGCAGCAGCGCGACCGACCGCAGCCCGTAGGTGACGCGGACCTGCTCCAGCAGGTCCGGCAGCGCCCCCGCGGCGGCCGGTGCGGCGCTGATCCGGGCAAGCAGCCGCGACTCGACGCCGCGGCGCACGGCCGTGCTGCGGTGCCGGGCCGCGACGTCGACCGCACCGGCGACGGTGCCCGCCACCAGCAGGTACACGACCAGGACAAGCACGTTGCCGGGGTCATCGACGGCCAGGGTCCGGTACGGCGCGACGAACGCGAAGTTGACCACCAGATCGGCGGCGACCGCAGCGAGCAACGCTGACCACACTCCGCCGGCGACCGCGGCGCCGAGGACCGGCACCAGGTACAGCAGCGTGACACCGGCGAGCGACACCTCACCCCGCAACGGCACCAGCACCGCGGTGAGCACGACGAGGCCCACCCCGCCGGCCACCACGCCGAGCACACCCCGGCGCGCCGGTACTCGCCCTCCAGCGTCCACGCCCGCATTGTCCCCCTGACCGGGTCGCCTTCCTCCCGTGGCACGAGAACGGATCTTGATGCGTTCTTAACGCCCTCAGGCAGGCACAGCACCGCGGCGCCGGGTGAGGATGGGCGGGCAACCCGGACGGTGAAGGGAACCTCAGTGGCGCAGCCGGCACGACAGCAGTCGACGACACCTCGCCGACGGCTCCGCGGATGGCTCCTGGAGGACCTCAACGCCGAGCAGTCCACCGGCCCGCACGCCGCACCCGCGACAGCGCACCAGCGACCCTGGTGGCAGGTCATGTGCCTGACCGGCCTGGACTACTTCTCCACCCTCGGCTACCAGCCCGGCATCGCGGCCCTCGCCGCCGGCGCCGTGTCGCCGATCGCCACCCTCATCCTCGTCAGCCTCACCCTGCTCGGCGCGCTACCGGTGTATCGGCGGGTGGCCAGGGAGAGCCCGCACGGGCAGGGCTCCATCGCGATGCTGGAACGCATCCTGCCCCGCTGGACCGGCAAACTTTTCGTCCTGGCGCTGCTCGGCTTCGCCGCCACCGACTTCATCATCACGATCACTCTGTCCGCCGCCGACGCCACCGCCCACGTGCTGGAGAACCCCTACCTGCCCGAAGGGCTGCACGGCAAGCAGGTCGTCGTGACGCTGGTGCTGATCGCGCTGCTCGGCGCCGTGTTCCTGCGCGGGTTCAAGGAGGCGATCGGCATCGCCGTGGGCATCGTCGCGGTCTACCTGGCGCTCAACGCCATCGTCGTCGCCGTCGCGCTGCAGCACGTCGCATCCCGGCCTCACGTCGTCGCCGACTGGCAGGCGCTGCTGCGCACCGAGCACCCCGACGTGTTCGGCATCGTGCTGGTGGCCCTCCTGGTCTTCCCGAAACTCGCGCTCGGCCTGTCCGGCTTCGAGACCGGCGTCGCGGTGATGCCGCTCATCAAGGGCGACCCCGGCGACGACCCGAAGGAGCCCCGCGGACGCATCCAGGGCGCGCACCGCCTGTTGACCACCGCCGCTGTGATCATGAGCGTGTTCCTGGTCGCCAGCAGCTTCGCCACCACCCTGCTCATCCCCCAGCAGGAGTTCGAGGAGGGCGGCAAGGCGTACGGACGCGCCCTGGCCTACCTGGCGCACTCCTACCTCGGCAACGGCTTCGGCACCGTTTACGACGTCAGCACCGTGCTCATCCTCTGGTTCGCCGGCGCCTCCGCCATGGCCGGACTGCTCAACCTGGTGCCGCAGTATCTGCCCCGGTACGGCATGGCACCGCGCTGGACCCGGGCGGTGCGACCGCTCGTCGTCGTCTTCACCCTGACCGCGTTCCTGATCACCGTCATCTTCGCCGCCGACGTCAACGCCCAGGGCGGCGCCTACGCCACCGGCGTGTTGGTCCTGATCACCTCCGCCGCGGTCGCCGTCACCATGTCCGCCCGCCGGCGCGGCCACCGCAAGTCGAGCATCGCGTTCGCCGTCATCACGCTCGTCTTCGCGTACACCACCGTCGACAACATCATCGAACGCCCCGACGGCGTCAAGATCGCGTCGCTGTTCATCCTCGCGATCGTGGCCACATCGCTGCTGTCGCGCATCCTGCGCGTCACCGAACTACGGGTCACGGAGGTCCGGCTCGACCCGCTCGCGCAACGCTTCGTCAAGGAGGCTGCCGAGGAAGGCGAGATCCGCATCATCGCCAACGAGCCCGACGCCCGCGACGAGGCCGAGTACCGCGACAAGGAGTTCGAGCAGCGCAAGCACAACCACATCCCGGGCCGCTCCTGGCCACTGTTCCTCGAGGTGACCGTCGCCGACCCGTCCGACTTCGAAGCGGCGCTGCACGTCACCGGCGAGGAACGCTTCGGCTACCGCATCCTCAAGATGCAGAGCCCCACCATCGCCAACGCCATCGCCGCGCTCCTGCTGCACCTGCGCGACGAGACCGGCGACCTGCCGCACATCTACTTCAACTGGACCGAGGGCAACCCGGTCGTATACCTGCTGCGCTTCCTCTTCCTCGGCGACGGCGAGATCGCGCCGGTCACCCGCGAGGTCCTCCGCGAAGCCGAACGCGACCCCGAACGCCGGCCCCTCGTCCACGTCGGCTGACAGGAACGATACTCACCATCGCGACACTTCGCGGTCACCGTTGACATGTCCGACCGGATCACCACACGCCTTCGCCTTACCTTCCACCAGGCGTGCTGCTCGGCGTGTGATCACGGTACGAGTATCCGCGCCCTCCCGCCGCCCGGTCCGCGGTGGCGGCGGCGCAGCCACCGGCCGAGCAGGCCGCGGCGCGGTCCGGCGAGCATCGAGGCGGCGAAGCAGCCGGTGGCGACCAGGCTGATCGCCGCGCCGGCCGCGACGTCCCAGCTGCGTGACAGCAGCAGGCCGCCGATGGTGCTGGCAACGGCGAGGCTCACGGCGACGGCGGTCATCGTGGCGATCCGGTCGGTCCAGAGCCGGGCCGCACCGGCCGGGGCGACGACGAGCGCGAGGGTGAGGATGGTGCCGACGGCGGGCACGGCGGTGACGACCACCGCCGAGATCAGCAGCAGGAGCCCAAGGTCGATGGCGGTGGTGCGGTAGCCGGCGGCCCGGGCACCGGCACGGTCGAACGCCGTGTAGGTGAGCGCCTTGTGGCCGGCGCGCAGCGCCACGGCGACGATGACGGTGACCGCCGCGGCGACGTACAGGTCCTCGGTGGTCACGGTGAGGATCGAGCCGACGAGGTACGCGGTGAGGTCCTTGGTGAAGCCGCGTTGCGCGGACAGCAGCACCACGCCGAGCGCGAACCCGGCGGCGAGCGCCACAGCGGTCGCGGTGCTCGGGTCGTGCCCGCGCCGCCGGGACAGCGCGACGACGGCGAGTGCGGCGAGGACCCCGGCGGTGGCGCCGCCGAGGTACAGGTCGACACCGACGACCGCGGCGATGACGACGCCGGGGAAGGTGGCGTGGGTCATCGCCATGGTGAAGAACGACAGGCGCCGCAGCACGACCTGGACGCCGAGCAGACCGGTGGCGGCGCCGATGAAGACCGCTTCGACGATGGCGCGGTTGAAGGCTTGGTTGAGGGCCAGGTCAAGCCACGACATCGGACGGCCTCCGACGCACGAGCGGCACGAGCAGAGCGAGCAGATACAGGGCGACGAGGGCCAGGACGACGGTGCCGCCGCTGGCCAGCCGCAGCCCGTACGTGACGGATGCGTGATAGCTGACGACGAGGCCGGCGTATCCGGCTCCCGCCACCGCCAGCACGCCGACGGCGGCGATCACCGCGAGGCGGTCGGAGAGCAGCCGGCCGGTCGCGGCGGGGACGACGAGCAGCGCGACGACGAGGATGGTGCCGACGGACTGGGCGGCCGCCACGACGACGAGGGCGACGCTCAGGTTGAGCAGCAGGTCCAGCAGCCACACGCGGTAGCCCATGGCCGCCGCGGTCTGCGGGTCGAACGCCCGCAGCCGCAGCTCCTTGGCCAGCAGGCCGAGCGTGAGCAGGACGACCCCGGTCACGGCCGCGGTCTGGGCCAGCTGGGTGGGCGTGACGGCCAGCAGCCGGCCGAACAGGAAGGCGGTGAGGTCGGCGCTGTACGAGCTGCGGCGGGAGACGAGGACGACCCCGACGCCGAACATCGCCGCGAGCAGGACGGCGAGGGCGGTGTCGTCGGTGACCCGCCGGGACCGGGTGAGCAGGGTCAGCAGCACCGCGGTCACCGCCGCGGCGACGAGCGCGCCGGGGAACACGCCGCCGGCGCCGCCGGCGAGGAACCCGACGACGACGCCGGGGAAGACGGTGTGGGTCATGGTGTCGGCGACGAACCCGAGCCGCCGGATCAGCACGAACGTGCTGACGACGCCGGCGAGCAGTGCCAGGAGCAGCAGCTCGGCGAGGGCGCGACCCATGAACGGCGGGGTGAACGGCTCGACGAGGACGCTACGCATGGCGGTTCGCGACCGGGTGGGCGACGACGACGCGGTCGCCGCGCAGTTCCAGGGCCTGGCTGCCGTACGTGGCGCGCAGCAGGGCGGGGGTGATCACGTCGTGGACCGGCCCGAACCCGTACATGTGCCGGTTGAGCAGGCAGGCCGCGTCGCAGGCCAGGTGGGCCAGGGTCAGGTCGTGGGTGCTGATGACGACGGCGGCGCCGTGGCGTTTGAGTGCCGCGATCGCGGTCAGCAGCGCGTCCTGGCTGAGCGCGTCGACGCCGTTGAACGGCTCGTCGAGCAGCAGCAGCCGAGGCTGCTGGGCGATGGCCCGGGCGAGCAGCACGCGCTGGCGCTGCCCGCCGGACAGGGTGCCGAACCTGGCCCCGGCCCGGTCGGCGAGACCCACCTGCGCGAGTGCCTCCGCGGCGATGCGCCGGTCGGCGCGGCCGGGCCGGCGCAGCCAGCCGGTCCGGCGGTAGCGGCCCATGAGCACGACCTGCGCCACGGAGATCGGGAACTCGGGGTCCAGCGTGTCGGCCTGCGGGACGTACGCGACGTCGCGGCGGGCCGCGGCCGGCGGCTTCCCCAGGACCGTGATCGCGCCGGCGGTGACCGGTACCAGGCCGAGGACGGCCTTGATGAGGGTGGACTTGCCGGCGCCGTTGGGGCCGATCAGCGCGACGGTCTCGCCGGGGAGCACCTGCGCGTCGACGTCCTGCAGGGCGGGGGTGCCGTCGTAGGCGACGGTGGCGTGCTCGATGCGCAGGGCGACGCCGACGGGGAGGGCCGTCGGCGTCGCCGGTCCCGACGCCTGCTCAGCCACCGAGCGCCTTGACGATGGTGTCGGTGTTGTGGGCTTCCATCTTGAGGTAGGTGTCGCCGGCGGAGCCTTCGGGGCCGAGGGTGTCGCCGTACAGGGCGTCCTCGCCCGCGACGACCCTGACGCCGGCCTGCCGGGCGATGGCCTCGGCGGTCTTCGGCGGCAGCGAGCTCTCGGAGAACACGGCCTTCGTGCCGCTCTGCTTGATCTTCGCGACGATGTCGTCGACGTCCTTGGCGGACAGTTCGGCGGAAGTGTCGAAGCTGGGGATGATCGAGCCGACGAACTGTAGCTGGTACCGGTCGATGTAGTAGCCGAACGCGTCGTGGTTGGTGACCAGCTTGCGGTCGCCGGCGGGCAGCTTGCCGATCTTCGCGGCGATGTCGGCGTCCAGCTGGTCCAGCTTGGCGCTGTAGTCGGCGAGGTGCTCGGCGAACGTGGCGGCGTCCGCCGGCGCCGCGGCGCTGAACGCCTTCTCGATGGTCTGCACCATCAGCTTGGCGTTGCGCGGGTCGTGCCAGATGTGCGGGTCGCCATGGTCGGCCTCGTCGGCCTCGTCGCCCTCGCCCTGGCGGATCTTCACACCGGTGCTGGCGTCGACCGTGGTCCCCTTGAACCCGGCGGAGCTGATGGTCGCGTCGAGCCAGCCTTCCAGTCCGACGCCGTTCTTGACGAGCACCTTCGCGGCGCCGATGGCGGTGAGGTCGGCCGGGGTCGGCTCGTAGTCGTGCGGGTCGATGTTGGGCTTGATGAGCTGCGTGACGGCGACCCGGTCGCCGCCGATGTTGCGGGCGAAGTCGGCGACCTGGGTGGTGGTCGCGACCACGGCCAGCCTGGCGCCGGCGGCGTTCGCGGGTTGGGCCGTGGTGCCCGCGTCGTCGCCGCACGCGGCGAGCCCGGCCGCCAGGCCGGTGAGCGCGGCGGCGACTGCGAGTGTTCGCAGCTTCATTTCGGTTGCTCCTCGGATACGAGTCGTCCGTCGGGCGGTCAGCCGCCCGAGCGATCCAGACGGTACTCGTTTTCATTTTCAATAACGAGACATCGCATCGCAATGTGCGCATGCGGAAGACACACCAGTGCTCGTTCCGAAAAGCGGTGCCGGAGCGGGCCGGTGCCGACCCGCAGCCGGCTCGTCCGGCCGAGGACGAACCCCGCCATGGCGACCGCGGACGGGCACGTGCCGTATGTGACGAAGTGGTGCTCGGCGAGCCAGACGCCGTCGAAGCCGGCCCGCTCGGCCGCCCGTGCGTAGGTGACCGCGGCGCGCAGCGCGTCGCCGTGCCCGGCGCCGGGGAACTGGCCGGCCAGCAGGAACGCGTCGACACGCAACGCCCCGCCGGCCGGGCCGATGCCGGCGCCCGGATCAGCAGTCACGAAGCTCCGGCGACTGGTTGAGCAGCTGACCGCGCGGGGAGACGAACGCCTGGTACCGTTCGCCGCCGACCGCCGCCGGGGTGAACGCGGCGACCCGGTGACAGTTCTGGAACGCGAGCCTCACCCCGAAGTGCCGCTCCAGGCCGCCGCGGATCGCGTCGCTGGCCAGGGCGCGCAGCAGCTGGCCGCGTTCGGCCTCGCTCGGCGGCGGCACCTCGTGGTCGGCGAAGTCGCCGCCGGAGGCGTGCAGGTCGCCGGCGACGCCGCTGATGACCGTCCACGCGTATGGCAGGGAGTCGCGCACGCAGGCGACGAACTCGGCATCGTCGACGGGGCCGGCCTCGGCCCGCTCCAGCAGTGCGGTGGGGACGTCGAGTGACATCGTGTGCTCCTTCGGTCAGTGCGCGGCGACGGTCGCCGGCTGCAGGACAAAGTCGGGGTCGATCTGCGCGGTCAGGTCGGCGCCGGCGCGGGCGTTGCCCCAGGCGGTCGCGTTGCGGGTGTGGAACTCGGCGGCCTGCGCGGCGTACCGGGGCCAGTCCTTGCCGCAGCCGTCCAGCGCGGCCCGCATGGTGCGCAGGGCTTCGGCGTTGCCCGCCTCCAGATCGCCGATCGGCAGGTGCCGGCCCCGCTCGGCGGCCTTCACGAACGCGGACCGGCCGATCCAGCACAGCAGGTCGTCGCCGACCTCGTCGCGCAGGAACGCGACGTCGTCGGCGTCGTCGACCTTGTTGCCCACGACGGCGACGCGCACCCCGTGGTCGCGGGCGTAGCCGGTGTACTGCCGGTAGACCCCGACGCTGCGCACGGTCGGCTCGCAGACCAGGAACGTCAGGTCGAAGCGGGTGAACAGCCCGGAGGCGAACGAGTCGGCGCCGGCGGTCATGTCCACCACCGCGTACTCCCCCGGCCCGTCGAGCATGTGGTTGAGCAGCAGCTCCACCGCGCCGACCTTCGAGTGGTAGCACGCGACGCCGAGGTCGTCGACGGCAAACGGGCCCGTCACCGCGAGCCGGACGCCACCGACCGGCCGGACGAGGCGGTCGTAGATCGGGTTGCCGTCGCCGACACCGACCAGCCGCGACCCCGCGCCGGGCGGCGTGGTCTTCAGCATCGCCGCGGCCGAGGCGATTCGCGGGTTGTCCCCGCGCAGGTGTTCCTTGATCTCATCGAGGTGGTCGCCGAGCGCCGGCAGCAGCGCGGCCTCGTCCTGTCCGGCGCCGAGCGCCACGGCCAGGTGCTGGTTGATGTCCGCGTCGATCGCCAGGAGCGGGACGTGCTGTCGGGCAAGGTGCCGGGCGAAGAGCGCAGCCAGCGTCGTCTTGCCGCTGCCACCCTTGCCCACAAACGCTGTCTTCACACCGTTAGTGGTATCGGTTTTCATTTTCACCGTCAAGCGGTTCGCCCGGATTCGGCCCTTCCGGCACCGCGACCACGTGACTCCTTGCACCGCGACCGCGCTGAGGACTTACGACGATGCGCCTGGATCGTCGCGGAAGCTCAGCCCGGCCTCATCCAGCGCTGCCCGTAGGCGTTGAAGGGCGTAGACCCCGACGCCGTGGAGCGCCAGCACCTCGCGCTCGCTGAGGCCGGCCACCTGTTCGAGCCGGACCACGCCGAGTCCGGTGAGCGCACGCGTCGCGGCCGCGCCGACGTGCGGCAGCGGGATGCCCGGCTCCGGCGCCGGTCGCCCCCGGGACGGCCGGGGATGACCCTCATGGTCCAGGACGGCGGCGCCGCGCGGCGACAGCCGGTACCCGATGTCGAGCGACTCCGTCAGGCCGCGCTCCTTCAGCTTGCGCACGTTCTGCTTGAACGACGGGGTGTCGCGCCCCATCCGCTGCGCGAGATCGGGCGCCCGGGTGGCCGGCAGCTCGTCGATCAGCAGCAGCGTCTGGCGGGTCCAAGGCCCGGTCGGCGAGGCACGGTCGAGCCGGTCGAGCCACCCGACGATCGCGTCGATCTCGGCGGTGTCGGGCACCGACTCCCGCAGCGCGTGCCGCGGGTCCACGCCCGCATACCGCAGCCCGATCCGGTACACCGGACGCTCCGGGTGGACACGGTCCAGCCCCTCCCGCAGCGCGACCAGCGACGCCGCGCCGGCCCGGCGGGCGTCCGTGGCGGTCAACGACCTCACCGGCACCCGGTCGACCGACGTGATCTCGACCAGCCCGACCGCCGTACGCATCTGGGTGCCGACCTTGACTCGAGGCCGATCCCACCGGCGGAACGCCACATCGACATCACCGGCACGGATCGCCGCCAACTCCGCCGGACGCATCTGCACGCCCCAGTTCACCACACGCCACGACCCATCGGACGGTCGCGCATCCGGCGTGTCACACCGCTGTGGATGTGGGAACGTGCCTCCACGCGCCCAGCCCGCAGCATGAGAGTTGCCGGGTCAGCCGCTGGCAGACTCGGTGCCTTGTGGCTGTTCAGGTACCGTACCGCTCCTTGCCCCAGCGTCCCAGATCAGCGCCGAGCCGCGGCAGGTTCGTTGGGAGGCGCTTGGGCTTCGCCGCCGACCCGGCTCGTTCGACGGGCAGGCGAAGCTGGTGGAACGGCACACCGCCGCCGGTGAGCAGGGTGAGCACGAGCGGCGTCGCCGGCCGGTTGTACCCGACGTGCAGTGCGAACCGGACCGGCCCGTAGGTGCCGCCGAAGCGGTGCAGCAGCAGCATGGTCGAGCCGAGCGGCTCAGTGGAGCACCACAGGGTGCCGGCGAACACGCAGCCGACGGCGTACTCCTCCTCGGCGTAGGGCCACGCGCCAGGCTCGGCAAGCTCGACGTCGACCGTCAGCAGGTAGCTGGTGTTCGGCCGGACGATGCGCGGCCAGCTGACGATCGGCCGCAGCTGCACGGCGGCCCCGTCAGCCATCGTGGCCGCCGATCGGTTCCGGGTGCAGCCGTAGGACCGTGTCCGGGTGTCCGAAGTGGACGTAGGCGAAGCTCTGGAAGAAGTACTCGAAGTCGTGTTCCTCCCGTAGATCGGGCTCGCCCGGCCTGCGCAGCGCCCCGTCGGCGGCGTGGCGCCGGTGCTCCAGCAGCACGGTGCCGAGACGCTGGTCCTCGTCCGGCACCTCCAGCAGCCTGGCGGCGAACTCGTGGGAGTGGTCGAAGGCGACCGGGCCGACCGTGGCGACCACGCTGAACGCGCCCCGGCGCAGGAACAGCTCCGCGAAGCTGCTGGTCGCCCTGTAGGCGTGCCGCCCGGTGCGCTCCGCGGTGGCCGAGTCACAGGCGTTGAGCAGCACGACGGCGTTGCTCTGCCGCAGCGCGGGCATCCGGTACTCGTCGCACTCGTCTCTCGTCATGCCGCCGAGCTGATAGTTGCCGTCCTCGTCGAACAGTCCGTGACACCGCACCAGAATCAGGGCGAAGCGCAAGGCGTCGTCGTCGAGCCGGGCAAGCAGCTGCTGGACCGTCGGCATGGGCACCGCGCCGTACATCGCCAACGCGTCGGCGAGCTGGACGGCATTGGTGGCAACGATGTCGTCGCCCTCCACGGCAAGCACCGTGCCGGTGCAATGGCCGGCTTTCGCGGTGTACCTGGCCACACGCAGCGGGTCGTGGATCGACGTCCAGCGCACCACCTCGACGCGGGCGCCGAGCCAGTCGTCGTGCTCCTGGGAGTAGTACAGCTCCCATGGGATGGCGTAGTCGGTGAAGTCCCAGACGATCAGGCGGGCCGGTCCGGCGCCGTCGTCCTCCCCGGCGATCAGTTCGTCCAGCCACAGGTTCAGGTGGTGCTTGTCGTTCCACCAGGAGCGCAGCCGCAGGTACGACGCCCGCCACCGGCCCTGCCGCAGGATGTCCGCCATGCTGAAGTCGGGCCGGCCCTGGATTCGCACATCCGCGTCGGACTGTGCCCGCGGCTCGCCGGGGCAGAGCAGGTCGACGCGGAACAGTTCCCGGCCGCCGTCGCTGGCCGCGGAGACGACCAGCAGCTTGGTGCGCTCCGGCAGCGTGTCCGCCAGCGGTGCGTAGGCGACGTCGAAGGTGGTCGGCTCGCCGTGCTGCAACAGCGCCGGGTCACGGGTCACCGGCCGCGGCACCCGGTGGGTGGTCGCGGCCGGCGGCCGTGGCGTCGTCGTGTTCGTCACCGGCCGGCCTGCCCGGCCGTCCCGGGGCGGACGGGTGCGATCACGGTCGCGCCCATCGCGTCGGCGAGTTCGAAGGGCAGCTGCGGGTACAGGCCGGACCCGGGGGTGACGACCAGTGCCTGCACCCTGCGCATCCGCGCGATGGGCCAGGCGGCGGCGACCGCGTCGGTGAGGCCGCGCCGGCCGACGATGCCGTCGACCCGGCCGAGGACGCTGGCGTCGAACGGGACGTTGCCCCGTGCGTCGGTGACGACGAGCAGCAGCAGTTCGCTGACCGGCACCTGCCGGCGGCCGAACCGTCGCAGTTCGTCGACGGCGAGGTCGACGGCGTGCGCGAGGGGGCTGGCGCCGCCGGGCGCGCGGCGCAGCGACTGCGTGACCCGCGGGTCGTACGCCGAACGGGCCCGGAACCGGGCCGCGCGCAGCTCGTGCCCGGTGTCCGCGTGACCGAACTCGATCACCGTGACGGCGGCACCGTTGCCGTGCGCCCACCGCAGGTAGGGATTGAGGGTGTCCGCCCACTCCCAGTCACGGCGACATGTGTGGTCCAGAACGAGCACCAGCCCGCACGCCGGTTCCGGCCGGCGGCGGTGGCGGCGCACGTCCGACGGGCGCACCACCGGCCTGCCGCGCTCGCCGCGACGTTTCATCGCCTCCAGCAGCGTGGCTACGGCGGCGAAGTCGTGGACGCGGTTGCTGGGTTCGGCGCCGGTGACGGCGCCGCGGCCGGGCCGGTGCCGTTGCGGCGCCTTGCCCGCCACCTGCACCTCGTGCGAGGCGTAGGCGACGGCCGTGATGTCCTCCGGGTACATGGTCCGGCCCGCGCCGGCAGGTGTCGCGACGATCGGCACGACGTCCAGTGGCGTGGCGGAGCCGGAGTTGAACAGCCCTGGTGCCGCATCGGCGGGAACCTGCGATGCGGGCTCGGACCCGTCGGACGTTCCGCCGCCGCCCGTGCCGGGCAGGTCGTCGAGGGGTGGCAGCTCGGTCGGCAGGCCGTCGAGACGGTCGACCGGGGTCACCGGCGGCAGAGGCGGTGCCACTACGGCCGGAAGCTCGGCCGCTGTTCTGACGCCCAGCAGCGCCGCAGCGGTCCTGACGTGTTCGCGTTGCACGACGGCCGCCCCACCGGCCCGGGCGACGACCCGGCTGAGCCGGGCGAGCGCGAGGTCCCGGCGGGCGCCCGGCGAGGGCGGCGCGACTGCGAGCAGCTCGTCGATGGCGTCTGGACCGATCCGCGCGGGGCTGCCGCCGACCGGTGCGGCGTCGTGCGGCGGCAGCATCGCGGCGAACGCCGCCGGCCCCTGTCCGGCAACGGAGGCCGACGCCGGGGCCTGCCACAGCCCAGCCGTCCCTTCTCGAACACCTGCCGCCTGCCCATGCCCGTGGGTGCGCCGCGGCTCTGCCGTCCCTGCCCAGGCCGCCGCCCTGTCCGCGGTGGCCAGCATGGTGTTGAACGCCGTCCCGTCGCAGCGAACCGGGAACCGGTCGAGCAGATGCCCGGACAGCTGCGCCGCGTCCTGCCGGGAGCAGGCGGCGAGCCAGCGGCCACGCGGCGCCCACATCCGCTCGTCGCCGAGGCGGCCGCCCGCCGCGACGCCGGCACCGGCGAGGACCACTGCGGCACGGTGCACGGCGAGACCGGCCCGGGCCAGGTCCGGGATGAGCACGATCAGCGGCGGGTCGCCGGGCTGCTCGACGAGCGGTCCCGCCTCGAGGCGGATGCCGCCGGCACCGTCGAGCCGAGTCCGTGACCACAGGTCGTCGTCCGTCGTCCACGACCCGAGCGTGACCAGTCGCGGATCGGGCCCTGCCGTGGCGCATGCGCCGGCCAGCCAAGCACCGAGCGGGCGGAGCAACACCGGGTCGAGGTCAAGCAGCAGCACTCCGCCGATGCGGTGGTCGAGGGCGACCGCCCGCAGGACGTCCAGCGCGGCCCGTGCCGCCGCGTCGCTCACGGCAGCGTCTCCACCTCCCGCAGCGCCTCTTCCACCGCGGCGTCGTCCTCCGCGCGCCACGGCTGCAGCGTGCCGGTCTCC
Source organism: Dactylosporangium sp. NPDC050588 (assembly GCF_040654975.1). Taxonomy (NCBI): domain Bacteria; kingdom Bacillati; phylum Actinomycetota; class Actinomycetes; order Micromonosporales; family Micromonosporaceae; genus Dactylosporangium; species Dactylosporangium sp. NPDC050588. Next base: position 60,049 of record NZ_JBFAJA010000075.1, read on the forward strand.
GACGCCGGCCGGCGGTGGAAGAGCGTCATCTTCGCCACGGCCCGCAGGTGCCCAGCCTCGATGGTGCCTGCTCCGGCCAGCGCGGCGACGGCCCGCGCCGCGCGGATCAGGGTCACCTCGCCGCGGTGCCCGTCGACGCCGAACGCCGCCGCCATGCGCGCTGCGGTGTCCAGGGCGACCGGCGGGATGTCGACCTTCCGCCGCCGGTCGCGGGCGGCTTCGAGCGCGGCGCGGCGCTCGGCGTCGCGGCTGCGGGCGTCGGCCAGGTACACCGAGTCGGCGTCCTCGCGCTCGTCCTCGAACCGCAGCACCGCCTCGAGGACCTGCCGCCGGTGCTCGACCGTGGCGTCGTCGTCGATGGAGACCATCAGCCCGAAGCGGTCCAGCAGTTGCGGGCGCAGCCCACCCTCCTCCGGGTTCATGGTGCCGACGAGCGCGAACCGCACCGGCTCGGGCTCGCGGTCGGTGTTGTCGCGCTGCACGACGAGAACCCCGGTCGAGGACACGTCGAGGATGACGTTGACGAGGTGGTCATCGAGGAGGTTGGCCTCGTCGATGTACAGCAGCCGGGCGGTGGAGTCGCTGGCCTGCTTGAGCAGGCCGTCTCTCCATACGTGGCGGTTGTCGAGCAGATCCTCGACGCTGAGGCCGCCCAGCACACGGTCGTCGGTGGCGCCGATCGGCAACGTCACCGGCAGCATCCCGAACGCCATGAGGGAGTAGGCGCGGATGGTCGTGGACTTGGCGGTGCCACGCTTGCCGGAGGCCAGCACGCCGATGCCCGGGTCGATGAAGGCGATCTCCAGCGCCCGGCGCAGCTCGTGGTGGCCGACGACCAGCGAGTACGGCAGTACGGAGCGTTCGATCATGTCGCCTCCGGGCTCGATGTGTACCCGAATGCCGGGGGCAGCCCCTGCCGCCACAGGTCGCACAGCTGGCGGGCCACGTCCATCTCGTCCTCGCGGGTCGCCGGCAGGGCCACGTTCGCCGCCCGGTACAGCGCGAACCGGTGCATGTCAAAGGCCAGGTGGACGGCCTCGCCGTAGGCGACCGCCGCCCGCACCGCGCCCAGGTAGGACAGGGCGCACACCGCGGCGGGGATCAGCAGCAGCGGCCACCAGCGGCCCGCGGCGCCCCACAGCAGACCGGCCGTCGCGACCGTGGCCACGCCGGTGACGGCGGCGAGCCGGGCGGCCGCGTCCATCGTGTCCCGCCGGTCGTCCACGACCGTCTTCACCGCGTCTCCGAGCACGACGTACAGGCGGGGCCAGGCGACGACGGCGTCCAGCCCGTACCCGCGGCCCGCGGTGTCCTGCATCGCGGCGAGCACGTTGCCCAGCGCGGTCGCGCGGACCAGGTGCTCTGGCAGCGGGAACCGTTGCCGGAGGCGGGTTCCGGCGACACCCGCCGCGCGAAGCCGCTCCTCGCTCACCGGCGCCGGCGGCTGCGGCAGCTCCGCGGCCCGTTCGAGCGCGTGTTTGCGCCGCAACTGCCACCAGCGGGCGGCCCCGCCGCCGAGCGCCCTGGGCCAGTCGCCTTCCAGGACCCGCACGAGCGGCTGCTGCAGCGGCTGCAGCAGCACGGCCGCGACGGTGACCGCGAGCGCGATGAGCACGACCTCGCCGACCTGCAGCCCAGCCGCGGTCCGCCAGGCCCGCCCGAAGTCCAGCCGGTGCCCGGGCGCTCCCGCCCAGACGAGGACGAGCAGGAACAGCAGGGTGGCGTACGTCGGCAGGTACGCGACCCGGAAGAACCGCGACGAGGCCACGGCCTTCGGCGGTTCGCTGACCGCGGCGAGGCTCATCGGATCAGCTCCATCGGCCCGTGCTCGACGCACATCGGGATGCGGCGCTCGTCGTAGAAGACCTGCGCGGCGCTTGCGGCGCAGCCCTGGCAGCCGAACAACACGATCCTGTACCGGGTGGAATCGCCGGGCTGGCTCGCCCGCTCTCCCGCGCCCACCGGCGCCTCGATGCCTCCGGCGGTACCGGCCTCCTGCTCCACCAGAGCCCTGGTGGACACGCCGACGTCGACGTCGGCGACTCGGACGAGCACCCGGACGAGCCGCGCGTCGGCCGCGTACACCGCGCGCAGGTGCCGCCGGAGCTGCTCGATGCTCACCCGGCCGGTCTCGTGGTGCACCGCGTCGAACGCGGTCGCGGACGGGTCCAGCAGCGGGCTGTAGGCGTTGCGCAGCCGCCGCTGCATCGTCGTCATCACGCCGGCTTCCCTGCGGCGGTGTGGACCGGCACCCTGGTGAGCCGCCCGCCCGTCAGCGAGTACGCACGCACGGCCCGACCGTCGCGCACCGGCCCGGCCAGCAGCGCGACCTGCCACGGCCGCCGGAACGACCCCGTGTGCAGCACCACGTCGGCCGGGGACAGCCGCAGGTCTCCCTCGTCTGCGACGTGGGTGTGGTACCAGCCGACGAGCCGTCTGCCCCGATCGGCGTGGTCGATGCCCAGGAATGCGCCGGCGGGGAAGGTGAACGACGTCGCGGTCGCCGCGCCACCGCGTACCGCGGCGAGCTCGCCGACGTGGACGATCTGACGGTCCGGCCCGGCCGCGTCGGCGTACACCTGCCCGAAGAGCAGACCGCCCAGTTCCACGGGGCCGCCGAGCGCATCCAGCGCAGCGGCGACCGGCGCGGCGAGCACGACCGTGACGGCGGTCGCCGCCAGGCCCGGCGGGTCGTCGACGCCGAAGTCCGCCAGCGCGGCGACCGGCAGCGGCGGATCCGGCAGCTCCTCGATCCGGTTGCGTCGTCGGCTGCGCGCCGCCGGACGCGGGACGTCGCCGAGCGCCACGATCTCGTATCCCCAGTGCGTCACCGCCGGGTCCTGCCGGGCGAGTTCCCGCTGCAACGGCCCGGCGATGGCGTCGCGCACGGCGAAGGGGTGCTGCAGAACGAGCCGTCCGGCCACCTCGATCCGCACCGTGACGTGGCTACGCCACGGGTACAGGTTGATCAGGACCGGCACGCCGTCGAGCACGTCGATCTGCGTTGCGATCTGGTGGAAGGTGAGCACGAACCGGGCCCCGTCCAGCTCCATGCCGAGGTCCGGCTCGAACCGCGCCCGCAGCAGCGGGGCGAGGGGAACGCTGCCGGCCAGGCTGACCTCGGGCATCCGGAACAGCCGCACGTCCGTGTGGTCGGCGTCAGCCATCGATGCGCTCGATCGCGCCCGTGACCCGCACGAACGGTCGCCGCGCCGTCGGGGCGACGGGTGGCCTGCCGCCGCGCCGGGCGATCTCGTCACCGTGCACCGCGGCCCAGGCCGCCGCGTCCTCGTCGAAGAAGTTCCCGCGGGGCATGCCGCCGGCGTCGATGCGTTCGGCGACGTCGTAGTTGCGGTAGCCGGCGATGTCCACGATCGTCTGGCAGATCTCATGCAGCCTGGTTCCCGGATTCCACTCGTCGGCCGGCGCACCCAGGCAGACCAGGCCTCGAGCGCCGGGCGTCCTGGCCGTCTCCGGGCAGTCGTACGTGGGAAACACGTTCGGGTGGAAGAACGGCGTCAACCAGAAGGCGGTCGGCGGGACCTCAGGGAAGTCACTGCCGAGCAGCAGCCGCACGATGTGCCGGCTGATCAGCGTCGGCTCCCCGGTGTCCCGGCCCGGCGGCCCGAAGCTCGGCCGCTCGAACTCCAGGTCGTACTCGATCGGCGGCTCCGCCCCGGCCCGGACGTGCACCCGCATCCCCGGCGTCGCCTCGGCGAACTCCGTCACCTGCCGCCGGGCCTGCTGGAGCGCATGGATGCGGATCTCCGGATGTACCGCGCCGGCCCGTCCCTCGAACCCCACCCGGATGCTGTCGCCGTCCCGGACTCCGGCCTCGTGGAGCGTCTCGCCGCTCGATGCCCGAATGACGTCGCCGCCGGGGCCCACAACGTCGATCACAGTCGGCGGGTCCACGTCCCCTCCCAACGAGTACTGGTCGACGATTTCCGTCGCGACGTTCCCAAGCGCCTGCATGGCAGGCGCGTCAACGAGGCGGAACCGGCTACCGTCAGGTCCCTGGACGTACAGCTCGCGCAGCAGGTAGTCCGGCGCCCCCGGCGGCACGACGGTGAACCCGAGCTCCGAACCGTCCAGCACCCGCTCCACGGCCGCCGGTTCGACGACGTCGACCTCGAATGACACGGCGTGCTCCGTCGCCCAACGCTGCACCGGCGCGAGGCCCAGCCGGATGAGGATCTCCGTCACCCTCGCCCGTTCGTCGTCGCCCGACGCACGGACGATCACACCGCACTTGTTCGAAGAATGTTCGATCGGCTGCCCCTGGATCATCGCGCTGTACAGCCTGGTGAACACCGGATGTGCCTGGTACCGCCGACGGGCAGCGGTGATCAACCTTCGGAACGGCTGTTCGACGACACCGGCCTCCAGCTGACGGAAGATTTCGATCCACGTCTGCTCGGCCGAGTCTATGAAGGCAGGCCGGTAAGCACGGGGGAACCCCACGGAGTCCAGTATGTTGTCGATGCTCTGATAGCTCGAGAAGGCATGTCCGAGCGCATCCAGCAGCTCGTCACGATCCTCGAGGGTCAGAACGACGTCGGGTTGGGGGCCAGACGGAACCACCGGGTGTCTCCACCTTCCAGGACGGGGAGGATCTCCCCCGGGGCGACGTCCAGCTCACTCAGCCTCACGTCCGGCAACGCGTCCCTGATCCGCTGCGTGAGCCTCATTCGCACCGGCTGACCACACGACGGGCAGGGCACCACGCCACGACCAGCGGGAACACCGGCCGCGACGGTGCGACTACAGTCATAGCAAAATCCCGGGAGACCGAACAGTACCCATGTGACCGGTTCGACCCCGGCCGGAAGCACCGCCAGCAACTGTCCGACCGTCGCGGTCACATCGACGGGCAGCAGTTCGACGGGGGTCGCGGGACGATGATGCGGACAGGCCGGATCGCGGGTCACGGCGGTGTTGCCGGTCGTGCCGGTGAGTCCGTCAACGGACAGCAGCCGCCACGGCAGCCGCTCGCCGAGCAGCAGCCGGCCGGCCGCCACGGTCATCCACGCCGCGACCAGCGCGGTGGACAGGATCGATGACGGTTGCGGCCGTTCGGCGGCCGCGGCGCAGCTGACCGGGTCGTCTGTCGAGGCGCGTTGCCCGGCCGGCAGCGAGCAGCTGTAGCAGCCTTCGGCCGGGTCGACCCGTACTCGGACCTCGCCGCCCCAGGGGTGGGTGCCGCCGTCGACGAGCCGCGCGCCGCCGAGCACGCACCGGCTCAGCAGCTGCAGCCGGGCCCGCCGAGAGTCGAGGCAGCCGAGCACGACGCCGGCGTCGGCCAGTTCGCCGATCCCGACGCCCCGCACAAGGTCGGCCCTGCGGGGGTCGACCACGATGCCGGGGGCGATCCGGCGCACAGCGGCGGCGGCCGCTTCGACCTTCGGGCGGCCGACGTCGTCGCCGGTGAACAGCACGGTCCGGCTGAGGTTCGACGACGACACGACATCCGGGTCGCACAGGACGAGGCGGCCGACGCCGAGGAGGGCGAGGTTCTTCGCCACCTCGTTGCCGAGGGCACCTAGCCCGACGATCACGGCGGTGGTGCCGTGGATGCGGGCCTGGTCCCAGCCGGGGATCAGCGCCTGCCGGGCGGTGCGTTCACCGGGCATGCGGCAGCCAGCGCAGGAGGCGGCCTCGGTATCCCCGTCCATGCTGCCTACCTCTACCAGACGGGCATATTCCCGAACAGCATCTCCACCGGCGCGTCAATCCCGCCCGCTCCGACAGCGGATCAGTCTCCCTCGATCTTGAGTTCGGGCTTCCGCTGTGCCTGAAACAGTCAGGGGCGCGGCCCGGAGTTCCGGGTCGCGCCCCCTGACTGATGGGTCCCGCTGACTTACCTGCCGATCTGCTGGCCGTTGTCGGCCCAGGTGTTGTTGCTCCAGGTGGGGAGCGTCGAGGCGTTCAGGGCCTGGGTGCCGTAGTAGCCACCCTTGGGCCAGAAGCCGCCGCCGGACTGGCGCATGAACTTGTTGTTCGTGACCTTGCCGTTGGTGATCTTGTAGCCGGCGTCGTACCAGTAGAACGAGTAGCCGCCGCCGTTCATCAGGTTGCTGTCGACGACCACGTCGCTGATCGGGCCGATGTCGGCCTTGAGCAGGATGCACGACGTCTGGGTGTGCTGGTTCTCCAGGCGGTTGTGCAGGATGCGGACGTACGTCGCGTTGGTCGACTGGATGACGTCGTTGTGCTGGGCGGAGCCGGAGCCGCCCGGGTCGTGCAGCCAGGAGTCCTGGACCGTGCCGCGGCCGTCGATGCGCAGGATGTCGCCGGAGCCGTGGGCGTTGACCCGCAGGAGGG
>NZ_JBFAJA010000076.1:0-6630 GCF_040654975.1 Dactylosporangium sp. NPDC050588
CGGGCGCGGCGCCGCCACGGCACGCACCACCAGCGCGCGACGCCGCACGGCCGGGGCACCGCCGCCGGTCGACCCCGGCGGGCGCGTCGCCGCCGCGCGGGGTACCACCGCCGTCGTCCCGGGGCGCATACCGCTCGCGCGAGGGCTGTCGTGACCGCCGTCGCGGTGGGCGCGGACGCCGCACCGACCGGGCGGGCGGCGTGGCACCGCCGGGTGGCGGCGCTGCCCCTCGCATACCTGGCCGGGATCGCCGCGGTCGGGGTCGGGCACCCGTTCCTGCCCGGCTGGCGCTGGCTGGTCATCCACCTGCTGCTGCTCGGCGCGGTCACCAACGCCGTCGTGGTGTGGAGCGCCCACTTCACCGCCGCGGTCCTGCGCATCCCCGCCCCGCCGCGCCGCCGTGCCGAGGCGGTCCGGCTCGCCGTGCTCAACGCGGGCGTCGTCGCGGTGCTCGCCGGTGGTGTCGCGGACCTGCCGTGGGTCGGCGTCGCCGGGGCCGGGGCCGTCTTCGCCGCGGTGGCCGCGCACCTCGCCTGGCTCGCGCGGCAGGTGCGGACCGCGCTGCCGGCCCGGTTCGCCGTCACCGCCCACTACTACCTCGCCGCGTCCGTCGCCCTGCTCACCGGCGTCCCCGCCGGCGCCTGGATGCTGGTGGTCGACGACGGCGCGCGGCCGCGGCTGCTGCTGTTCCACGCGCACGTGAACCTGCTCGGCTGGGTCACGCTGACCGTCCTGGGCACGCTGCTCACGCTGTGGCCGACGGTGCTGCGCACCCGCATGGCCGACGGCGCCGCCCGGGCCGCCCGCACCGCGCTGCCCACGGCGGTGACCGGCCTGGCGCTGCTCGCCACGGGGGTGCTCGCCTGGTGGCCGGTCCTCGCGGCCGGCGGGCTCGCTGTCTTCGCCGCCGCCGTCCTGATCACCGCCGCGCCCGCGGTACACACCGCCGGGCAGCGCCCACCCGCGTCGTTCGCCACCTGGTCGATCGCCGCCGCGGTCGGGTGGCTGCTCGTCGCGCTCGGCGTCGACGCGTGGACCCTGCTGTCGTCCGCCACCCCGGCCGCCGCGGCGGACCGCTTCGGCGCCGTCCTCGCCCCGCTGCTCGCCGGCTTCGCCGCGCAGGTCCTCATCGGCGCGCTGACCTACCTGCTGCCGGTCGTCCTCGGTGGCGGCCCCGTGCTCGTACGGGAGCGGTCGGCGCGGCTCGAACGGCACTGGCCGCAGCGGGTCGCCATGGGCAACGCGGCGCTCGCCGTGTTCCTGCTGCCGGTCGGCGCGTACGTCCACATCACCGCGTCACTGCTGGTCCTCGCCGCACTGCTGCAGTTCCTCGGACCGGCGGCGCGTGTCCTGCTCACCGCCCGGAGGTAACGATGCCCGCAGAGCACGCCCGCCCGCTCGGTGGCGTCGCCGCCGGCCTGGCGCTGGTCGTCCTCGCCACCCTCGTCGGCGTCGCGGCGCAGCGGGTCGCGGGCGCCGGCACCACGTCCGCGGCGACGACCGGCGAGGTGACGCCGACCGGGCACACCACCACCGTCACCGTGACCGCCGAGGACATGCGCTTCCACCCCGACCACATCGCGGTCCCCGCCGGCGACCGGCTCGTCGTCGAGCTCGCCAACCACGACCGACGCCGCCACGACCTCGTCCTGGACACCGGCGCGAGGACCGGCACCGTCGCCGCCGGCGGCACCGCCCGCCTCGACGCCGGCGTCATCGGGGGCACCGTCGAGGGCTGGTGCTCGCTCCCGGGGCACCGGCAGGCGGGCATGACCCTCACGATCACCGTCGACGGCACCCACGACCACCCGGCCGCCCCCGCGGAGTTCACGGCACGGGATGCCACGGCGCCGCCCGTACCCCCGGAACGCGTCCACAAGGTGGAGCTGCGGGTGCGGGAGGACGCGCGGCAGCACCTGTGGACGTTCAACGGCACCGCCCCGGGACCGACGCTGCGCGGCCGGATCGGCGACACGTTCGAGATCACGCTCATCAACGACGGCACCATCGACCACGGCGTCGACTTCCACGCCGGCGCGCTCGCCCCGGACGAGCCGATGCGCCCGATCGAGCCCGGGCAACGGCTCACCTACACGTTCACCGCGACCCGTGCCGGCATCTGGATGTATCACTGCTCGACGATGCCGATGCTGCTGCACATCGGCAACGGCATGTACGGCGCCGTCATCATCGACCCGCCCGACCTCGCACCGGCCGACCACGAGTTCGTCCTCGTGCAGTCCGAGCTGTACCTCGGCGGCGACCTGGCGAAGATGCAGGCGGACCAGCCGGACGCGGTCGTGTTCAACGGCCACGCCGACCAGTACACCCACCGGCCGCTGCAAACCCGTGCGGGCCAACGGATCCGGGTCTGGGTCCTCGACGCCGGCCCGAGCCGCGGCAGCGCGTTTCACATCGTCGGCGCCCAGTTCGACACCGTCTACCGCGAGGGGCAGTGGCTGCTGCGCCCCGGCGACCCCGGCGGCGCGCAGGTCCTGGACCTGTCCCCCGCGGGCGGCGGCTTCGTCGAGACCACCCTCGCCGCGCCCGGCCACTACCCCTTCGTCACGCACGCCATGGTCGACGCCGAACGCGGCGCCCGCGGCATCATCGAGGTGTCATGAGCAGGAACCGGTTCGTGCCGCCGCAGCACGGCGCCTGGGCGATGCTCCTGCTCCCCTGGCTCGCCGGTGTGCTCACGGCGGGCTTCCGCCGGCCGCACCTGCCGCTGCTGGTGGCGTGGCTGGCCGCCTACCTGTTCAGCTACTACTTCCTGCAGGCGGTCAAGACCCGCCGCCTCGCCCGGGTCCGCGCGCAGCTGCTCCTCTACGGCCCGGTCGCGGCCGTGCCGGGTGCGCTCGTGCTGCTCGTGCGGCCGCAGCTGCTCTGGTACGGCCCGGCGTTCGCCGCACTGTTCGCGGTCAACGTCGCCTACGCCCGGCGCCGCGACGAACGCGCGCTCGTCAACGATCTCGCGTCGGTCGCGCAGAGCTGCCTGATGGTCTTCGTCTGCGCCACCGTCGCCGGCCGTCCCCTGGTGGAGGCCGTGCCGGTGTTCGCGGCCGTGACCGCCTACTTCACCGGCACGGTGCTCTACGTCAAGACGATGATCCGCGAGCGCGACAGCGCCGGCTATTACCGCGCGTCGGTGCTGTTCCACCTCGCGGCGCTCGGGGCGGCCTGGTGGGTCGGCGTGCCGGTGCTGGTCGTGTTCGCCCTCCTGCTGGCCCGCGCGGCCCTGCTGCCCGGGCGCCGTCTGACCCCGAAGCAGGTCGGCCTGATCGAGATCGCCGCCACCGTGCTGCTGCTGGTCGTCGTGCCGGTCACGGTGTGAGCCGCTCGCGGCTCAGGCTTCCGCGCCGGCCGGCACCTCATCGTGGAGCACATAGCCGGTGACGAGGTCGCAGTCGATGGTGATGACGCAGTTCATCTCCTCGTCCACCCAGGGGTGCAGGAGCCGCTCGTAGCGGGCCTGGCGGGCCGGGTCGAGGACGAGCCTGGCGGTGCCGGTGACGACCACCGTCCAGCCGGTGTGGGTGTCCGCGTCGAGGACGTCCGCCTCGTACGCCACGACGACCCCACCGCCCTGGGTGGCCGCGGAGGCCAGGGCACCGCCCAGGTTGCTGCGGATCACGACGGAGTCGCCGTCGACGAGGTGGTTGACCGGGCGGATCGCCGGGAGCGCACGCATGCTGAAGACCACCCGGCCCACCGGCACCGACGCCAGCAGCTCCAGGCAGCGGTCACGGCCCAGGGCCCGCATCGACACCATCCCTGAACTGTTCCCCTGCCGTCCCGCCCCGGCCAGGGCCGTTGGACCCGTGTCCGGCGGGACCTTCTCCCCTGTGCGTCACCGCCCGCCGGCCCTGCTGCGCACCCCGGGCCGGCGCCTAGCGTGATCCACGGAGCCAATTGAAGGAGCACGGCATGCGAACAGTGACCGAACCGGAGCTCGCACGGATCCTCAGCGCGCTGCCGGGCATCCCGCGGATCGTCGCCAGCGGCAACTACGCCGCCCCGCGCCGCCTGCTGTCCGTCGCCGACGCGGCGGTCGCGGAGTTCCGGCTCTTCATGCTCAACGCCCAGCACGGCCTGCCGGACCGCGACGGCGTCGTCTACGAGTCCGCGTTCGTCGGGCCGGGGATGCGCGCCCACCCGCGGCTGCACTACTTCCCGTGCCGGCTGTCGCTGGTGCCGCACCTGTTCCGGCAGCGGCTCGCGCCCGACGTGGTGCTGCTGCACACCTCACGGCCGGTCGGCGGTGCGGTCAGCCTCGGCGTCGAGGTCAACGTCCTGCCGGCCGCGATCGAGTCCGCCCGCGCCCGCGGCGGCATCGTCGTCGCGCAGGCGAACCCCGCGATGCCCTTCACTCACGGCGACGCGCTCGTGCCCCTCGACGCGGTGGACTACCTCCTCGAGGTCGACGAGCCGCTCGCCACGCACGCGGTCGTGGCGCCCGACGCGGTGTCGGCGGCCATCGGGGAGCGGGTGGCCGCGCTCGTGCCGGCGGACGCGACGCTGCAGCTCGGCATCGGCGCCATCCCGGACGCGACGCTCGACGCCCTGCTCGACCGGCGCGGGCTGCGGATCTGGTCGGAGATGTTCAGCGACGGCGCCCTCGCCCTGGAGAAGGCGGGCTGCCTCGACCGGGACACGCCGATCACCGCCTCCTTCTGCTTCGGTTCGGCCGAGTTGTACGACTGGGTCGACGCCAACCCACGTATCCGCATGCTGCGCACCGAGAAGACGAACAACCCGGGCACGATCGCCGCGCACCCGAACCTCATGAGCGTCAACAGCGCGCTGCAGGTCGACCTGTTCGCGCAGGCCAACGCCACCCGGGTCGGCAACCGTACGCACTCCGGCTTCGGCGGCCAGACCGACTTCATCGTCGGCGCCATGCACTCCCCGGGCGGCCACGCCGTCATCGCGCTGCGCTCCTGGCATCCGAAGGCCGACGTGTCCTCGGTGGTGCCGCTGGTGTCCGGCCCGGTCACCTCGTTCCAGCACAGCTACATCGTCACCGAGCAGGGCACCGCCACGATCTGGGGCCGCGACTCGGTCGAGCAGGCCCAGGAGATCGTCGACCGTGCCGCCCACCCGTCCATCCGCGACGAGCTCCGCGCCGCCGGCCGGACGTTCGGGCTCCCCCTCCGCTGACGACCGGGACCAACGGCCCGCACCCGCCGACCCACATGCCTCTGCCACGTCCACACTCACGGGCCTCCTGCCGGGCTCCGTCGCCAGCAGCTCATGCACCACGCCGAGTGCCCGGTGCTCATCGCCCACCGGCCGGCCTGATCCGGCGTACACCTGATGGAAGGAACGATTCCGGTGGTGGCAATCATGCTCGTGGCCACATCCATCGCCGCCGTCTACATCGCGCTGATCGCCCTGCACACCCAGGCCATCCACGGCGACCCGCCGGACACCGACCGCCGCCGCCCCCGGCTCGCGACCTGGCTCGCGACCTGGCTCGCGACCTGGCTCGCCACCCGCGAGGAGCGCCGCCGCGGCCGCGTCGAGAGCGCCGCCACCCAGCGCCTGCTGGCCGGCGCACTGGACCAGGCGTCCTACCGGGCGGCCCTGACCGCCATGGCCGCCCAGGACGCGGCCAACCACCCGGTCGAGCTCCCGAACCCCTGACGCGAACCCCCACCGCCACCGCGCCCCGGATCTTCGCACCGATGATCCAAGGACGGATCTGGCCACCCGCGTGACCGGATCCGTCCTTGGATCATGTCCCGGCACCGCGTGGTTGCGCACTGCCGTCACGCCTCGGCACGGGCTGCCACCCCACCGCCAGTGGCACGAGTCGTCACCCGACGGCGGTGCGGGACAGCCCGACGGTGGAGCAGCCGTCGAACGGACAGCCGCCCCGTGCCCCGTCTGCCGTGGAAACCGCAGGCCGGTGGAACCCAACCCCGCCCTGCGCCGAAGATCCAAGGACAGATCTGGCCACCCGCGTGACCGGATCCGTCCTTGGATCTTCGGAGGGTGGCAGCGGAGGCGGAGGCGGCAGCGGAGTGGCAGCGGGGTGGCAGCGGGGTGGCAGCGGTCAGTGACCAGCGCGGGGAGCCACCCGTCCAGACCACGAACGGCGCTTCGAGACTGTGTCACCACGTCACTGCGCCAGTGACGTGGACATGCCCACCCGCGCCCGGTCCCCACCGCACGGCCTTCATCGGCGCTGCGGGAGGCACCGCCGATGCCACGCACGGCGCCTCGTCGTGCCGTGGTCGTGGCCACCGGCGCGCTGCCCGCCCCGGCCGCATCGGCGTCCGCTGCCCCCGCCGGCACCCGCATGGCGGCGTGCGTTGTCGTCGCGCCTCGGCAGGCACTGCCGCATCACGCCGACAGTGGCACGGATCGTCACGCGACGGCCGTGCACGGCAGCCCGGCGGCTGAGTGGACGTCGAGCGGGACAGCTGGCCGTGCCCCTATTGCTGTGGAGAACACGGGACGGTGGAGCCCAGACCTCCCTTCCTGCCCGGCAGGACGCGAGCCGGCATGCTCAGCCTTCCCCCTGCCCGGACAGGACGCGAGCCGGCATGCTCAGCCTTCCCCCTGCCCGGACAGGACGCGAGCCGGCATGCTCAGCCTTCCCCCTGCCCGGACAGGACGCGAGCC
>NZ_JBFAJA010000076.1:6730-66267 GCF_040654975.1 Dactylosporangium sp. NPDC050588
CAGGACGCGAGCCGGCATGCTCAGCCTTCCCCCTGCCCGGACAGGACGCGAGCCGGCATGCTCAGCCTTCCCCCTGCCCGGACAGGACGCGAGCCAGCATGCTCAGCCTTCCCTCCCACCCGGACAGGACGCGGGGCGGTGTGCTCAGCCTCCGTTCCTGCCCGGACAGGACGCGGGGCGTGGACCTCGAACTCCCTTCCTGTCCGGCGGTTGGGCGTCGGCGCGGCGAGGTGGGGGCAGGGTGACGATCTCGTCGACGTCGGTGAGGAAGTCCGTGCGGTGGGTGATGAGCAGGACCGACCGGTCGCCCGTGGCGGTCAGCAGGTCGCGGGTCAGAGCGGCGGCGGTGGGCTCGTCGAGGTGTTCGGTGGGCTCGTCGAGGATCAGGACGGGGAAGTCGGCCAGCAGCGCGCGGGCGAGCGCGAGCCGGCGGCGCTGGCCGCCGGACAGGGTGACGCCGTGCTCGCCGACGGGGGTGTCGAGGCCGGCGGGCAGGGTCCTGACCCAGTCAAGCAGCCGCGCGGCCGTCAGGGCCGTCTCGAGCTCGGCCTGGGTCGCTCCGGGGCGGCCGATGCGGAGGTTCGCCTCGATGGTGGTGTCGAACAGGTACGCGTCGTCGCCCAGGTATCCGACGACCCGGCGCAGGTCGTCGCCGCGCAGGTCGCGCACGTCGACATCGTTGAGCGTCACCCGGCCGGCGACCGGGTCGAGCCATCGCAGCAGCAGCGCCGCGACCGTGCTCTTGCCGGCGCCGCTCGGGCCGACGAGCGCGACCCGACGGCCCGGGCGCAGCGTGAGCGACACGTCGCGGACCACCACCTGGCCCGGCGTCCAGCCGGCGGACACGCCCTCGAGGCGGACGGTCGGCGGGCCGGCCGGCAACGGCGCGGGCTCGGTCGGGTCCGGTGCCGGGTCGGGGGCGGCGGCGATCTCGGCGAGCCGGCCGAGGGCGGCGCGGGCCGCGGCGAGGCGCTGCGCGGCGGCAGGGATCGTGCCGACGGTCTCGAACACGGCGAGCGGGGTGAGCACGACGACGGCGAGCAGCTCCCCCGGGAGGGTGCCGGCCCGGACCGCGACGGCGCCGGCGGCCAGGCCGGCGAGGACGCTCAGGCCCGTGCACAGCGCGGTGACGGCGGCCGACAAGCCCGCGGCGGCGCTGGAGCGGCGGGCGGCGGTGAGCAGCTGCCGGTCGGTGCGGTCCAGCGCGGCGAGCGCGTCACCGGCGGCGCCGTGCGCGACGAGCTCGGGCAGCCCTTCCATCAGGTCGACGGTGCCCGCGGCCAGCGCGCCGCGCAGGGGCGCGAGCCTGGCGTCGGCGCGACGGACGGCCGCCGACTGCAGCACCGGCACCCCGACCGCGACGAAGAGCAGCCCGGCCGCGAGGACCGCGCCGGCGACCGGCAGCAGGCCGCCGACGAGCAGCACGGTGGCCGCACCGGTGACGGCGGCGACCGCGATGGGCAGCAGCACGCGCGCGATCACGTCGAGCACGGACTCGACGTCGTCGACGAGGCGCGCGACGAGGTCACCCCGGCGGAACGCGGCGATGCCGGCGGGCGCGAGACGCTCCAGCCTCCGGTACGCCTGCACCCTCAACCCACCCAGCACCCGGAACGCGGCGTCGTGGCCGGTGACCCGCTCGACATACCGCAGCACGCCCCGCCCGATGCCGAACGCCCGCACGGCGACGATCGCCACCATCAGGTGCAGCACCGGCGGGTGCTGAGCGGCGCGCGAGATGAGCCACGCCGACGTCGCCATCAGCCCGACCCCGGCCCCGGCCGCGCCGACCCCGGCGACCAGAGCCAGTGCGAGCTGACCCGCCGCCGGACGGCACAACCGCAGCACACCACGGACAACGCCGACGCCACGCCCGCCCACGCCCCGCTCCCGGTCCACCGCACCAGACACGCCACGGCCACGGGACGCCGCACCAGACACGCCACGGCCACGGGACGCCGCACCAGACACTCCACCGCCGCGGGACGCCGAACCGGGCACGCCATCCACGCCCCGCTCCAGGGCCGGCTGACCGGCCGCCCGAGCGAGGTCGTCGCGCGGTGGAGTGGCGGCGTGGCCGGGGCGGTCGTGCGTTCGGGTGGACTCGGCCGGTGCGCCGTGGCCGGGGCTCGTGTCGCCGTTCTTCGCGGGCGGGGTGGAGGAGCTGTTGAGGTGGGCCGCGTGGTCGGTGACGCTCATACCGGCACCGCCTCCCGGCCGACCAGAATCACGCCGTCAGCGAGGGCCACGAGCGCGGGACGACGGACCCCCAGGACGACCGCCCAGCCGGCGGCGGGGGCACCAGAGCGGGCCGCGAGGTCGGTGATGCTCACGCCGGCACCGCCGTCCGGCCGACCGGGATCGCGCGGTCGGCGAGGGCGATGAGCGCGGGACGGTGGGCGGTCATGATGACCGTCCGGCCAGTGGCGTGGGCGCGGATCGCGGCGAGGATGCCCGCCTCCGTCGCGGCGTCGAGGTTGGCGGTCGGCTCGTCGAGCAGGACCAGCGGGGCGTCGCGCAGGAACACGCGGGCCAGGGCGATGCGCTGCCGCTGGCCGGCGGACAGGCCCGCGCCGTCGTCGCCGAGCCTGGTCGACATGCCGTCCGGCAGGGCGTCGATGAACTCCAGCGCGCCGGCCAGGTCCGCGGCGCGGCGCAGCGACTCCTCGGTGGCGGCGGGCGCGCCCAGGCGGATGTTGTCGGCGATGGTGCCGGCGCTGAGCCAGGGTCGCTGCGGCAGCCACGCGACCAGCCGCCGCCACGCGTCGGGGTCGACGGCCGTCAGGTCCTGGCCGTCGACGGTGACGGTGCCGGCCGCCGGTGCGGCGAAGCCGAGCAGCACGGCCAGGGCCGTGGACTTGCCGCAGCCGCTGGGGCCGGTCAGGGCCACCAGCTCGCCCGGGTGGATCTCGGCGGTGAACGGCGGCAGCGACGCCTCGGACCGCCCGTCGTGACGGACGACGACGTCCTCGAAGCGCACGGTGCCGGCGGGTGCCGGTGCCGTGCCGTGCGGTGGCGGCGGCCGGTCGAGGATCTCGAACACGGACGTGGCGGCGGTGAGTCCTTCGGCGCTGGCGTGGTAGTTGGCGCCGACCTGGCGCAGCGGCAGGTAGGCCTCCGGGGCGAGGATCAGCACGAGCAGCGCGGTGGCCAGGCCGAGGCTGCCGTCGACGAGGCGCAGGCCGATGCCGACCGCGACGAGCGCCACCGACAGCGTCGCGAGCAGCTCCAGCACGAGCGAGGACAGGAACGCGACCCGCAGCGTGCGCATGGTGGTGGTGCGCTGCTCGGCGCTGATCCGGGCGATGACGCCGGCCTGCCGTTCCGCGCGGCCGAAGACCCGCAGGGTCGGCAGGCCGGCGACGACGTCGAGGAAGTGGTGCGACAGCCGGGCGAGGAGCCGGAACTGGCGCCGGTTCGCCGACTCGGTGTGCAGCCCGACGAGGGCCATGAACACCGGGATGAGCGGCAGGGTGAGGGCGATCGTGCCCGCGGCGACGAGGTCTGCGGGCGCGATGCGGGCGAGCACGATGACCGGCACCAGCGCGGCGAGGACCAGCTGCGGCAGGTACCGCGCGAAGTAGGCGTCCAGGGCGTCCAGCCCGCGGGTGGCGAGGACGGCGACCTTGCCGCTGTCGCCGGCGGCGCTCGGGCCGAGCGCCGCGACGTGGGCGAGCAGACGCGACCGCAGCTGCCGCTTCACGGCCGCGGACGAGCGGGCCGCGGCGACCTCCTGCGCCCAGGCTACCGCCGCCCGCAGCGCGACGACGGCGGCCAGCCAGCCGAGGGCCGGCGCGATCCGGGCCACGTCGGCGCCGTGCAGGTACACGGCGGTGATGCCGTCGGCGAGCAGCGTGGCCTGGGCCACGACGAGCGCGGCGAGGGCGACGCCGAGGGCGACGGACAGCACCAGGTAGCCGCGGGTCGCCCGGGCGTGGCGCAGCAGGCGCGGGTCCAGGGGCTTCACGGGTGGGCCGCCGGGATGTGCTCGACCCGAAGCCGCCGGCGGAACACCCAGTAGGTCCACGACTGGTAGCCCAGCACGATCGGGGTGAAGCAGACCGCGACCCAGGTCATGACTTTCAGCGTGTACGGCGTGGACGACGCGTTGGTCACGGTGAGGCTGTCGCCGCCGGCGAGGGTGGTCGGCATGACGTCGGGGAAGAGCGTGACGAACAGGGCGGCGACGGCGAGGACCAGGGTCGCCCCGGTGGCGAGGAACGCCCAGCCTTCGCGGCGGGCCCGCGCGGCCAGCACCGCGCCGATCAGGGCCGCGGCGGCCGCGCCCGACAGCGCCCAGCCCCAGGCGTCGTCGTGGGTCAGCTGGGTCCACAGCAGGAACGCCGCGGCGAGGAGCACGGCGGGCAGGCTGAGCCGGAACGCGAGGCGCCCCGCCCTGACCCGGACGTCGCCGTCGGTCTTCAGCGCCAGGAACACCGCGCCGTGCAGCGCGAACAGCGACAGCGTCGTGAGCCCGCCGAGCAGCGCGTAGGGGTTGAGGAGGGTGAAGAACGTGCCGGCGTACTCGTGCTCGGCGGTGATCGGCACGCCGCGGACGATGTTGCCGAACGCGACACCCCACAGCAGCGCCGGCACGAAGCTCCCGGCGATGATGCACAGGTCCCAGCGGCGCCTCCACTGTGGACTGTCGACCTTGCCACGGTACTCGAAAGCCAGCCCACGCAGGATGAGCGCCACGAGGATGATCAGCAGCGGCAGGTAGAAGCCGGAGAAGAGCGTGGCATACCACTCCGGGAAGGCGGCGAACGTCGCGCCGCCGGCGACGAGGAGCCAGACCTCGTTGCCGTCCCAGACCGGGCCGATGGTGTTGATGAGCAGGCGCCGCTCCCGCTCGTCGCGGGCGAGGACCGGCAGCAGCATGCCGACACCGAAGTCGAAGCCTTCCAGGAGGAAGTAGCCGGCCCAGAGCACGGCGATGAGCGCGAACCAGACGGTGGTGAGTTCCATGTCGTTTCCCTCTACGGCGTGTTTGGTAGTCGGTTCGGTGAGTTTGGTGTGGTTGGGGGTGGTGGGTAGGTTCGATGTGTGTCGTGGCGGTGGGACGGTCCGGTGTCGGTGTTTCGTCTGCCGGTGGATGTGCATGATCCGCGGGTGCGGCGTCGGGTGGAGCAGGTGTTTTCGGCGGCGTTTGCGGTGCGTCGGGCGGTGCAGCGGGATGCGCGGGCGCGGGTGGACGCGTTCTGGGCGGCGCATCGGGAGCGGGCTTCGGTTGGTGCGGGTGCGGTGCGGGACCGGTTGGGGTTGTCGCTGACGGGGTTGGAGCAGG
The DNA here is from genome assembly GCF_040654975.1 of Dactylosporangium sp. NPDC050588. Lineage (NCBI taxonomy): Bacteria > Bacillati > Actinomycetota > Actinomycetes > Micromonosporales > Micromonosporaceae > Dactylosporangium > Dactylosporangium sp. NPDC050588. The sequence continues at coordinate 12,018 of NZ_JBFAJA010000076.1, forward strand.
CGGCGTACGGGCATCTGGACGGGGCGCCGCATCTGCGGCGGTATCTGACGAAGGCTCTGGCCATGCACGCGGCGGACGGGGTGTGGCAGGCCGTTGACCGGCACCTGTTCCCGACGCGTCCGGGCGGCGGCATGGTCGGCCGCGGCCGGGTGGTTGGTGGGATTTCCGGACGGTGGTGGGTCGGGCTCGGTCGCATACGCGGCCGCGGAAGTGGGAGACGTTCCGCCTGGTCGGCACCCTGGCCGGACACATGGCTGCGTTCGAGCGGGACGGTCCGGGTGGTCGGCGGTTGTGGCAGCCTCGGCGGATGCCGGCGGTGCGGGCCACTGGTGTTGATGGTCGTGCGGTGCGGTCGTGGTGGGATCATGTCGGGCCGTTCGCGGTCGTGCTCGCCGGGGTCGGTGGTGACGGTGTCGTGTTGCCGGTCCGTTTGCCGCAGGGTCCGGGCCGCCGCTCGGTGCTGGAGCACTACCTGCGTGATCCGGCCTGCTGGCACAAGGTGGACCTGGTCCGGCACCGTGACCCGGCGGCGCCGGGTGGGTGGCGGTACGAGGCGCATCTGCTGGTCCTCGGCCCCGGCTACACCGCACCGGGCGTGGTTGCGCGTCGCGCGGCAGCGGCAGGGTTGGACCGTCGTGGTGGTGTCGATGTCAATGTGTCGAACCTCGCCGTCGTGTCCGTCCCCACCGGCCTGACAGACCTGACCGACTCGGCTGGCCTGGCCGGGTCTGCGTTTCTGGATGCTGCCGGTGGTGGGTTGGTGGCGTCGCGGTTGACGCGGGCCGCGGGCCACGAGGCGGCGCTGGCCGTGGATCGGCTGCGGCAGCGGCGCCGGAACCGGGCGTTGCAACGCTCCCGCCGTGCCGCGAACCCGGCCCAGTACCAGTTGTCGGAACGGCAGCAGCGGCGGGCCGAGCGGCGCGCCGCCGCCGGCCTCGCCGCGGTGCATGTCAGCGTGCCCGGCGGCGCCCGTGTCGCGAACGCTGCCGGCGTGCCGGTCCGCGCCCACCGCCGCGACGACCTGTCCAACTCCTACCTGCGGCTGCGAGCCCAGGCCGTGGTCGACGGCGCCGCCCGCACCGCGGCCGGACGCACCCGAGCCCGGATCATGGCCGCGGACCTCGTCGCTGTGCACGGCGCCCGCCTTACCGTCGAAGACGGCGACATCCGGCACTGGGCCCGCCGGTGGGGACGCGGTATTCACGCGTTCACCCCCGGCATGCTCTTGCATGCACTGGACCGTGAGGTCACCGCCGTCGCTGCCCTGCGCAGCCACGACACCGAGACGATGGCAGGCACCGTGGGACTGCTGCGGGCGGGCACCCGGCACACCGCCTGGACGCAGCACTGCCTGTGCGGCAATCGCGTCCCGAAACAGCTCCGCGACCGCCGCCACACCTGCCCCACCTGCGGGCTGCACGGTGACCGGGACCTCGTCGCCGCGCTCGTCGGCGCACACACCGCCCTCACCGACCCGAACCAGCCTGGCACAGCCCACATCGACTGGACCGCCACCCGATACACCCTCGACCAGTACGGCGTCGAGGCGATCAACCAAGGGCTGCAAGGAGCCCTGACCGAGTCAACCGGAACCCCCCGCCCCGACCGGCACCACACCAGTGCCCGGACCCGGCGGCCGCAGCGCAGCACCCACCCGTCCGGCCGCACCGGCCAGGCGGAAGGATGCCGGCGCGCTCGGCGAACTACCGGTACGAGCCACAGCACCAACCAGTGGCCGGTGCCCTCGACAACCCCGGATGAGACCAACCCCGCACCAGCGGACCGGACCACGCCGGAACGACGAGCCGCACACCCCGGACTGCTTGACAAAACCGACACCAAACCGGACAAATCAATCAGACCTTAGTACGCGAACGCCAGCGGACGGTCTTCGTCATCTTCCTCGTGGGGTATGACGATTTCGGGCGCTCCGGCCCGGGCGTAGCGCAGCATCAGCATCAGTTCGACGACGGCGAGCGCGCCGTACAGGAGCGTGAAGACGACGAGCGAGGTCGCGACGGTGCTCGCGGAAACCGACGGCGAGACGCTCTGCGAGGTCTTGAAGATGCCGAAGACGGTCCACGGCTGGCGGCCGACCTCGGTGAAGATCCAGCCGAACGAGTTGGCCAGCAGCGGCATGGCGACCGTGGCCACGGCGGCCGTCCACAGCCAGCGACCCGCGGGCAGCCGGCCCTTCCGGGTGCGCCACAGCGCGACCGCGGCGACGGCCATGGCGAGGACGCCGAAGCCGATCATGAGGCGGAACGACCAGTAGGTGACCGGCACGTAGGGCACGTAGTCGCCTTCGCCGTACCGCTGCGAATACAGCTGCTGGAGGTCGTTGATGCCCTCGACGGAGCCGCTGGGGCTGCCGGTCGCCATGAAGGACAGCAGCGACGGGATGCGCACGCTGGCGACCTCCTCGCGCCCGTCGAGCGAGCCGATGGTGAAGATGGAGAACGAGGCGGGTTCGGACGTCTGGTACAGCGCCTCCGCGGCGGCCATCTTCATCGGCTGCTGCTCGGTCATCACCCGCGCCTGCAGGTCCCCGGTGACGAGCACGCCGACGCCGGCGACGAGCACGACCCAGGCGCCGAGGCGCAGCGCCGGCCGGAACACGTCGACCTGGTTGCCGCGGCGCAGGTGCCAGGCGCTCACGGCGAGCATGAACGCGCCGCCGGTGAGGAAGCACGCCGTGACGGTGTGCGGGAAGGTCACGAGGGTCGTCGAGTTCGTCAGGACCGCGACGATGTCGGTGAGCTCCGCCCGGCCGCGTTCGGCGTTCACGGTGTACCCGACGGGGTGCTGCATCCAGGAGTTGGCGGCGAGGATGAAGTACGCCGACAGCATGGTGCCGATCGACGCGAGCCAGATCGCCGCCAGGTGGACGCGCTTCGGCAGCCGGTCCCAGCCGAAGATCCACAGCCCGAGGAACGTCGACTCGAGGAAGAACGCGAGGAGCCCCTCGATGGCCAGGGGCGCGCCGAAGATGTCACCGACGAAGCGTGAGTACGCGCTCCAGTTCATGCCGAACTGGAACTCCTGCACGATGCCGGTGACGACCCCCATCGCGAAGTTGATGAGGAACAGCTTCCCCCAGAACTTCGTCGCTCGCAGGTACTCCTGGCGCCCGGTCCGGAACCAGGCGGTCTGCAGCCCGGCGACGAGCGCCGACAGGCCGATGGTGATCGGCACGAAGATGAAGTGGTAGACGGTGGTGATCGCGAACTGCCACCGCGCAAGGTCCAGCGCGTCCATGGCCCGATTCTCGGGAGCCGGCGCGGGCGGCATCAGGGCCGAACGGCACGTCCGTCCGGGACTGTCGGGCCCTCCTGTGTGAGGGCGGTCACGCGGTGCCCGGGCGCGCCTCGGCCGGCCAGTTGAGGACCTTGGCGCCGAGGACCGCGGCCTGCAGGGTGAACCGGTGGGTCGGGTCGGCCGCGTCGTAGCCGGTGAGGGCCTTGATGCGCTCCAGCCGGTACGTCACGGTGCGCACCGACACCCGCAGCCGCTTCGCCGACTCGGTGGCCACCCCGCCGGTGGCGAAGTAGACGTCCAGGGTGTCCAGCAGCGGCCGGGCGCCGCCGCGGGCCTGCAGCAGCGGGCTGAGCACGGCGGAGACGAGGTCGACGATGGCGGGCTGGTCGCGCAGCAGGACCCGGTAGACGAGCAGGTCGTGCGCGGTGATGACGGACTTGTCCGCGTGCAGGCGCCCCGCCATGGTCAGTGCCTCGCGGGCCTCCTCGTAGGAGCGGGCGATGCCGTACAGGCCGGGGTGCGGGCGGCCGACCGCGACCCGCCACGGCCGTCCGTGCCGGAGCCGGTTGAGCTCGCCGTGCATCAGCTCACCCAGGTCGCCGTCGTGGCCGGCGGGTGCGGTCGCGCCGGCCGCGGCGGGCTCCGCGGGGGCGAGGACGACGAGGAGGTTGTCCTTGGTGGCGACGAGGACGTCACGGTCGCCGAGCCGGTCGAAGATGACCGCCTCGAGGGCGCTGATCGCCGTGTCGGTGTCGGGCAGCCGCCGTCCCGGGGCCGCGAGCGCCACCTGGTGCACCCGGGCGAGGTCGAGCCCGAACGGCTCGGCCCGCTCGACCACGCTGCCGAGGTCGGAGTCGCCGCGCAGCAGGTCGTCGACGAGCTCCCGGCGCAGCGCCTCCTCCCGGCGGACGAGGTCCCGGCGCGCGACCGCGTACCCCTCGGCGAGGGTCGCGACGGCGTCGTCGATGACGTGCAGCACCGCGGCCGCGGCGGCGCGGACGACCTCGCTGTCGCGGGAACGCACCACCATCGGCAGGTCCTGCCACAGCCGCCGGGCCGCCGACAGGTACAGCTGCACCACCCGCCCGGCGGAGATGCCCTGCTCGGCGGCCTGCCGGCCGAGCAGCGCCACCGCGTCGAGCTCGGCGCGTCTGGGCCGGCGGCCGCTGACCGCGGCGTCGGCGAGCATCGGCAGGTAGTCGCCGAGCAGCAGCACCGGCACGTCGCCGGCGTCGCGGGCGGCGGCGGTGGCGACCTCGGCCAGCCATGCCTGCTGCGCCTGCTGCGGCCGCGCGGCCTTGGACGCGTCCGCAGACGCGCCGGTCGAGGCCCGCCGGCTGCGGTCGGCCATCGCAGTGCTCACCTCCCGCCGGCGTCCGGCCGCCGGGTCTCCGGCGCGGCGGTGCGTTCCCGCCGTGGCCGGTCACCGGCAGTGTAGACCCGGCTCCGCAGGCCCGGCTCCGGTTCCCGCCGCGAGCAGCCGGGGCAGCGGCTGTCCGCCGGTTGCCGGATCAGCTGGTCGATACGGATGTCCGCGCCGCATCCGGTACACCTGCCGTAGCGGCCACGGTCGAGCGCGTGCAGCGCGTGTTCGACGTCGTCGAGCCGGCGCCAGGTGAGCTCGGCCAGCGCCGGCTGCTCGGTGCTGCCGGCGCCGCCCTGCCGCGGCTGGTTGAGCAGGCGCAGCTGGGTGCGGTACCGGTCGCGGTGCTCGTGCAGCAGCACCCGCAGCATGTCGAGATCCCGCTGCCTGCCGCGTGTGTCCATCGTGCAGCTCCTGGTTCGTGGCCGCCGGAGGCGCCGGCCGTGCGGTCCGGCGCCTCCGGGCAGTCGGGGACGGTCAGCGCCCGCGGGCCTGGCAGGGCACGCAGAACCGCGCGTGCGGCAGGATCTCCAGCCGGGCGGCGGGAATCGGGCCGGAGCAGCGTTCGCAGCTGCCGTAGCTGCCCGCGGTGAGCCGGGACAGCGCGGCGGAGATCTCCTCGATCGCCTGGCGGGCGGCGGCCGTGCGCGCACCGATGGTGTCCGGGTCCTCACCGGCGCTGCCCGGCTCGGTCCCGGCCGCGGCGAGGACCGCGAGCTCCTCGGTGTGCTGTCGCAGCTGCGTCTGCAGCGTGTGCCGCAGCGGGCCGGTGTCGACGCTCATGCTGGTCTCCCATCAACCTGTCAGAACATTGCGGTGGAGCACGCGTGTGCCGGTCAGGGCCGCACGGCGCCGCGGCGCAGCGCGGCGAGCGCGGCCAGGCCGGCGCCGCGCACCGCGGCCAGATGCGGGGCGGCCGGGCGGCGCACCGGGGTGCCCGCGGCGCCCGCGATGCGCGCCGCCAGCCGGGGCCGGGCCGCGCCGCCCCCGACGAGGAGCAGACCCCCACGGACCGCAGCGGCGACGACCTGGCGGCGGTTGCCGGTCTGCCGGCGCACCCGGCCGACGAGGTCGGCGATGGCGGCGACGACCGCCGCGTCGAGGTCCGGCCCGTCGACGCCGTCGTGCAGCCCGATGTCGCGCCGGTGGGCCGCGACGATCACGCCGCCCTCGAGCACGGCGACCTCGGTCAGGTGCGCGCCGACGTCGGCGACCAGCAACGGGCCGGGCGCCGCGCCGGCACCGATCGCCGCCGCGCGCACGGAGTCGATGAACAGCAGCCGTGCCGGTTCGAACACCTTCGTCACCAGCTCACGCACGGCCGGCTCCGCCCGCGGGTCGGTGCCCACGGGCCGGCACGCCACGACCACGGCACCGGCGGGCAGCGGGCGGCGCCGCTCCCACGAGAGGCCGGACAGCAGGGTCCGCATCGCGTCCGGGTCGGTGATCCGGCCCCGGGCGACCGGACCGGTCCACGGCGCGGTCACCGTCTCCGGGTAGCTGAGCTGCAGCACCCCGCGGCCCGACGCCCAGATCCTGGCGCCGGCGCCGCCGAGGTCGAGCCCCACGGCGGCGGGCTCGTGCACGGGGCTCGCCGCGCCGGCGCGGAGCCGGGGGTCGCCGGGTCGTTCTGCGCGCTCCAGGGCGGCGCTGCCGGTCGGTTGGGTGAACATGGCTCTCCTCTCGGACACCTGAACGCGGTCCGTGACGGTGGCGGGGTTGTGCCAGATGCGGCCGCCGGACGGGCCGTGGCGGTGCCGCGCGAGGGGTCAGGCGCGTCCGGCGTCGATCGCTGCGGACGCTGTGGCCGGGACTGCGGTCAGCGAATGACGGCCGGCGCGCCGTAGCAGCGGCCGGGCGGCGACTGCCGGCGGAAGCGCTCGAGCCCGATGCGTCCCCGTGCCACACGTGGCCAGGCTGGGGTCGCACCGGGCGAGCCGGTCGGCGCGGGGCAGGCGGCGACCAGGACGGGGGGCCGCTCAGAGCACAACACGCCAGTCACCACGATCACCACCCCTGCGAGCCGTACCGAAGGAATCTCCAGCATCGGCGATCCGCGCACGGCATACACCAGCATCGGTCGGCAACCTTGACGGCGCCCTGCTTGCCGATCATCGGCAAGCTGGCCGGCGGCGGGCGCCGCGTCACCGCGTGGCGCCCGGCCACGGCCCGCATGTCGTCCACGTGCGCCACGAGATCGTGGCGCACGCCGCCTCACCCGCGCGGGTGGGAGTGGTGCCGATCAGCTCGGGCTCGCCGGACGCGTGGCGGCGCCCGGCGTCAGCAGGCCGACGCCGCCGTCGTAGCGGCGGTAGACCAGGGCGCCGCGGCCGTTGGCGGCGTCGGTGAAGAACAGGAACGGCAGCCAGCCCTCGGCGAGGTGGGTGGCGGCCGCGTCCGGGGTGAGGACCGGCGTCCGGCGCGAGTTGACCGTCGGCGTCGGCGTGCCGTGCGCGGTGACCGGACGCATGCTGTGCTGCCGGGCGACGCGCAGGCCGGTGGGGCCGGCGCGGTACACGACGGCGTCCTCGCCCGTGTCCAGCTCCGTGAACAGGCACACGTCGTAGTCCATCGCGGCCAGCGTCGACCCGGCCTGGCAGGCCCGGCGCGGCCGTAGCGGCACCGTCTTGCGGCGGGTGATCCGGGCCGCGCCGGGCACCGCGAGCGTGCGCCGCTGCGGGTCGGGCCACGGCCACGGCTCCCACCCGGTCCCCAGCCGGGTGATCTGGCGCTCCAGCCGGTCCGTGGCGGCCGCGACGGCGGCCGGCAGGGTCGGGCCGTCGACCTGGATCCGGGCGGGTGCCCCGCCGACGCGCAGGTTCACCTGGATCACGGCCGGGCAGCCCGCGTGGGGTCCGCAGGCCAGGCGCAGCCGCGCCGCGCCGGCCGAGCGGTGCCGCGCGACCACACCCGCGACGGCCGCCCGCGCGCTCTCCCGGTCGTCCGGGTCGACCGGCCCGCGGCTGCGCACGTCGACGTCACCCGCGGGGCCGATCACTGACACGTCGAGCTCCGGCACCGGTACACCTCCTGGATCGGCAACGGCGTCAGTGTCGCCGCCCGTCGCAGGGGGCCGACAGTGCCGAAGGTCCCGTCCTCGCCGTCGCGCCGAGTGCCTACCGGTGGCCGGCCTTCTCGTGCTCGAGCCGGGCCAGCAGCCGGTCCTGGAGGAGGTCCACGGCCTCGTACGGGCCGTCCGCGGCCGCCTCGGCGTGCAGGACGCGGCCGTTCAGGTCGATCTCGGCGCGGGCGGTGACGGGCCGGTTGGCGGCCGGGTTCGCGATCCGGTCGAGCCGCACCTTGGCGTAGAGGATCGGGCGTCCCGTGTGCCCGAGCACCGCGGTGACCTTCTCCCGGGCGTACCCCTGCAGCCGAGGCTCCATTCCGGCCTGCACCTGGACCTGGACCTCGACCTCGTCGTGCGTGCGGGACATCGTCTCGTCCTTCCCTCGTCCAAGGGGCGGGGTTCCGACCGCCTGAGATCATTTGATCTCCCCGGTACGGGACGCATCCAGGGTCTTTGGTCCCGTCACACCGCGGCGGTGCGGGCCGGCCGGGATCATTCCCCGATGCCGCCCGTGGCCAGGTGTATCGGGCGGCACGGCGGGCAGGTGCGCTGCGACCACGCCGCCCCTGCCGCCGCCACGGACGGTCCGGCACCGCCTGCGGGCTCGAAGCACCGTGGAGGCGGCAGGCACTGAGGCACTTCGCGGGAAGCGAGGCCGACGGATGGACATCAGCACACGCAACAACGGGCGGACGGTGCAGGAGCTGCTGCGCTACGCCGCCGAGGAGGCCACGCGGGCACCGTCCGTGCTGAACACGCAGCCGTGGCGGTGGCACGTCGGCGAGGACGGGCTCGACCTGCACGCCGACCGGACCCGCCAGCTGCACGCCATCGACCCGGCCGGCCGGCTGCTGATCCTGAGCTGCGGCGCGGCGCTGCACCACGCCCGGGTCGCGCTGGCGGCGTCCGGGATCAACCCGTCGGTGCGGCGTTATCCCGACGCGGCCGACCCGGACCTGCTCGCCAGGGTGCGGTCCGGCGGGATCCAACCGGTGCGGGCGGAGGACGCCGCCGCCGCGGACGCCATGCGGCAGCGGAAGACGGACCGGCGGCCGTTCCTGGCGTCCGGGCCGGCGACCGGCGACACGCTGGACGCGCTGCACGCGGCGGCGACGGCCGAGGACGCGACGCTGCACCGCATCGACGGCGACCAGATCGCGTACCTGCGGGCGGCCGAGCACGGCGCGCAGATCATCGAGGCCAAGGACGAGCGGCGCCGGGAGGAGCTGCGGGAGTGGACGGGGCGGCCGGCGGAGGAGGGCGACGGTGTGCCGCCGGAGACCGTCGCGGGACCGACGCCCCGGCCGGTGCCGCTGCGCGGCTTCGGGCTCGGCGACCGGGCCGCCCTGACCCCGGGCACCGGCGACGACCGGTCCGCCGGATACCTGCTGCTCGCCACGCGCACCGACGAGCCCGCCGCCTGGCTGCGGGCGGGTGAGGCGGTCAGCGCGGTCTGGCTCACCGCGATCAGTCTCGGGCTGGCGGTCTCGCCGATGAGCGACGCCGTCGAGGTGCCCGGCGCCCGCGCCCTGCTGCGGAGCCTGCTGCCGCACGGCGGCAATCCGCAGCTCGTGCTGCGCGTCGGCGCCGATCCCGGGTCGCCGCCACCGGCGAGCCCCCGCCGGCCGACCGGTGACGTCATCGGCGACGAGACCGGACCGTGACTCCCCGCCGCGGGGCACGGCCGGGAAGCCAGGGAGCACACCCAGGAAGGCGACAGGAGGCACGCCATGCACGCCAAGGACATCATGAGCCGGCCCGTCCACACGGTACGGGCGGACGAACCCGTCGCCGGCGCGGTGGCGCTGCTCGAACGCGAGCAGATCACGGCCGCGCCGGTGGTCGACGCGCACGGCAGGCTGGTCGGCTCGATCAGCGAACGGGACCTGCTCCGCCGGTCCGCCGGGCCGGCGGCGGACACGCCGGGCACCCGGGTGGAGGACGTCATGTCCGGGCTGCCGGTGGCCGGCTGGCCCGACACCGACGTCGCCGACATCGCCAAGGTCATGGTCGACCAGGGCGTCCACAGCGTGCCGATCGTGATCGACGAGCACGTCATCGGCATCGTCAGCCGGTGCGACGTGCTCCGCACGATCATGCCCACCGACGACACGGCGATGCGCGAGGCGCAACGACGGCTGACGGAGTACGCCGGCGGTCAGCGGCGCTGGACGGTCGCCGTCACCGGTGGCACGGCGGTGGTCAGCGGCCGCTTCGACAGCGGCACCGAACGCGACATCACGATGGCGCTCGTGCGCACCACGCCCGGCATCGACACGGTCAGCACGGCCGACGAGGAGACGTGATCCGCAGGGCACCGGGCCCTCAAGCCCTGCGGACGGGACGTCAGCCGTCCACCATGAGTTCTCCGACGACCTCGACGGTCTCGGCGGCGGGCCTCCTCGGCGAGTGCGGCGGAGGGGCTCCCGGGCCGGGGACGCCGATCCGGACGCAGATGACGGGATGGGCGACGTCGCCGAGCATGCGGCGCAGCAGGTCCCGGGCGCTGCGGACCTCCACGAGGTCGCTCATCGCGGAGGTGGCCAGCCGTTCGGCGGTCGCGGTGAGCAGCACGGCGGACAGCGCCTCACCCGCGACGAGCCAGGCCGCAGGCTCGTCCACGTCGGTGACGATCACGCCGTACGAGGCGGCGCGGTCCACCGGTTCGGCACCGCTGTAGATGCTCGGGCCCTCGTCGACACCGGTGAAGTCGCGGATCGGCACCGGCCGCGCGCCCAATGCCGCGGTGGTGTCGTGCGGCACCCCCTCGCCGGCGGCGAGACGCGCCCCGGTCCACCTGTCGAGCTCGGCCCGGTACGCCGGGTCGGCCCGCTCGGCGGCGGCGGCGTGACCGGCGGCGACGGCCACCGCGGTGAGATCCTGCGGCCGGACGAGATGCATGTCGGCGCCGGCGTGGCGGGCCGCGGCGCACAGCCGGTCGGCGATGTGCTCCGGCACGGGACGGACGTCGAACGGCCGCCGGTCGGTCCGCCGGGCCTGGATCGCATGCCGGAGCCGTTGTGCGGGCGACGACGGTTGCAGGCGGCCGGCGTACCGCAGCGTCGCCAGCAGGTCCGGGTCGTCGTCGCGGGGCAGCCGGTCGACGACCACGGCCGCGCCCTCGGCCGCCAGCGCGACGCACGCGTGGTGCAGCGCGGCCCCGCAGCTGACCGTCAGCAGCCGGCCCTCCGGATCGATGGGGTCCAGCTGCCGGCGCCGGTCCGCGCGGAGCACGGCGACGTCGTGTTCGATGCGCCAGCGCCAGGGCTGGGTGTTCCAGATGGACGGCGCGCGCAGCGCGTTCACGGCCGCACGCGCCAGGATCCGGCTGACCGCCTCCACGCGGATCGCCGCGTCGGGCTCGGTGTGCCGTACCGTTACCATGACGAACTCCTTCCCGGCCTCCTCGTCCAGATGTTGTGCCGCCCGCGCCGTTCACCGCGCGTCGGCCGACTCCGGCACGGGCACGATGCCGTGGTAGACGGGGCACTCCGGCTCGCATCCGCCGTGCACCATGTCGGCCAGCGCGCGCTCCGCCCCCATGCACGTGTCGTCGACGTAGTCCAGCGCGACCTCACCGGCGAGCTGCCGCGCCTTCGGGCTGGCGATGCCCTCCTGCAGCCAGATCGCCCCGGCACCGGCCGCGGCCGCCTCCCGGACCAGACCCTCGGCCTCCTCCGCCGGCCGGAACACCTGCACCACGTCGATGTGCTCCGGGACGTCGGCGATCCGTGCGTACGCGTGCTCGCCGAACAGAACCGTGGCGTGCGGATTGACCGGGACGATGTGCCAGCCCTGCTCCTGCAGCATCTTCGGCACCCAGTGCCCGGGCTTCTGCGGGTCGCGGGACGCTCCCACCACCGCGATCGTGTGCGCGCCGGCGAGTATCTGCCGTGGTGTACGCATCGTGATCAGCTCCTCGCTGTGAAGATGACCGGCGACACCTCCACTGTGCCACCGGCTCGGGACACTGTTCGGTGCCGAACGACCTGCTTCCCTGTGACCGTCGGCCCGGCCGGGGTGCGGGCGGCTGTCACGCTGACGCCGAATGCACGGCGCCCGGCACGGGTGCGGCGTGCTCCTGGACGGTGCCGTGCGCGATAAGCGCGGGACAGGCCATGGTGCGCAGCACCCGGTGCATCACCGAAGGGCTCGACGGCCCGGCGGAGTCCGTGGGGCCATGGGTGCCGAACACCATGAGCATCGCCCACTGTGACGCGAGGGTCAGCGCCTCGACCGGGTCGCCGGGCTCGCTGCGCAGCTCCATCTCGACGAGGGGGTGCCGCGCGCGCCACGGCTCGGCCGCCGCCACGAGCGCCTCGTGGACGGCCGACTCGTCGCTGCTCAGGCACGGCCCGTGGTGCCGGCCTTCCCCGTGGTGCCGGCCGTGCAGCCACAGCTCGGGATGCTGCCAGACCTGGATGACGACGAGTCGCTGGCCGCGGTCGGCGGCCTCCTCGAACGCGAGGCGGAGCGCCCGGCGCGCCGGGTCCGACCCGTCGAAGCCGGCCACCACCGGGCCCGTCTGCGGCAGGACCGTGAACGGATCGGCCCAGCGTCGTGCCGCGTGGACCGCGAGCACCGGGCACTCCGCCCCCAGGCAGAGCTGGTCACACACCGAGCCGAGCGGGTCGGCCATGTTGTTGCCGCCGCCGTGGCTCGCCACGACGAGCAGCCGGGCCTGCCGCGTATGGCTGCGCAGCACCTCGACCGGGGCGCCGACCGCCGTCACCCCGGCCGCGCAGACGCCGGGCCGCCATCGCACCGCCTCGTCCGCCGCCCGGGCGGCGATGTCGGCGCTGCCCGGCGGCGCCTCACCGGCGTGCAGGGCCGGGTCGATCGCATGGACGACGAGCAGCTCCCGGTTGTGCCGGCAGGCCTCGTCCGCCGCCCATCGCAGCGCACCGAGGCTGTCGGCCGAACCGTCGACGCCGGCCACCACGGGTCCGTACCGGTAGCCCAATGTCGGCCTCCCTCCACGTCCCCCGAACAGTCCCCCGAACACGTGCGGAACACGTGCGTCCGGAGCCGGGCGGACCACCGGCCGTGCCCGGCCCCCACGACGACGGGCGGCGATGCGGTGCCGCCACCACGTCGTCGGTGACCTGCCGCGCCGCATGGACCGGCCCTGCCGGGGCGCGCCGATGCCGCAGTCGCGGCTGCCGGCACCCGCACCACGTGCGGCGCTCGGGTCCAGCATGATCTCACCGCGACGGTCTGTGCCACCACGCCGGCCACGAATCATCCGCATCAGGTGATCAACGCCGTGATCACCGTCGATCCGGAAGGCCAGGGGCCGCGGCTGCTCCCGCCGACGGGCCGACCTGCCCGGCGCGACGGGACCAACGCCTCGTGCGGCCCGCGGCCACGACGACGAGGCTGGACGCCGGAACCACGACAGCGACGCGGGGGGCCACGACAGCGACGCGGGGGGCACGACAGCGCGGCGGGGGCACGACAGCGCGGCGGGGGCACGACAGCGCGGCGGCCGGGCAGCGGCCGGTGCGGCGACGATCGGAGATGACCGGCGATGCGCTGGCGACTCGATGCCGGGACGACGGAGACCCTGCTGCGCACCGCCGTCGCCGCGCCCTCCGTCCACAACACCCAGCCGTGGCGGTTCCACATCCACGACGGCGTGATCGACGTGCGCACCGACCCGGCGCGCCGGCTGCGGGTCGTCGACCGCGACCATCGCGCGATGCTGCTCAGCGTCGGCGCCGCCGTGTTCAACCTGCGCCTGGCCATGGCGCTGGACGGGTGGCTGCCGGTGCTGCGGCCGTTTCCCGCCGACGGCCTGACCGTGGCCCGGATCGAGCCGGGCAGGCCCGGCGCCCCCGGGCCCGGCCTGCGCGCGCTCGGCACGGCGCTCTTCCGGCGGCACACGAACCGCGGACCGTATGCCCGGGCCGTCGTCCCGGCACGCGTCATCGACGAGCTGCGGGCGGCGGCCGCCGCGGAGGGTGCCGAGCTGACCGTGCTGGACCGGGTGCGGCGCGAGGCGCTGCTGACGCTCACCGCCGCGGCCGACGCCGTCCAGCGCCGCGACCCTGCGTACCGCCGGGAGCTGGCCGCCTGGACGGCCGGCGGTGCCGGCCGCCGCGACGGCATACCGGCGGAGCTCGCCGGACCGCGCGACGTGCACGGCTGGCTGCCGGCACGCGACTTCGGGCTGCTGTCGGCGGACCCGGGCCGCCCGGCCGCCGTGTTCGAGCCCCACCCGCAGCTCGTCGTGCTCAGCAGCCGCGCCGACGGCCGCACCGCACGCGTGCGGGCCGGCCAGGCCATGCAGCGGGTCCTGCTCAGCGCCACGGTGCGCGGCGTCGCCGCCCAGCCGATGACCCAGGCGCTGGAGATCCCCCGGATGCGCCGCGCGATCGCGGACCCAGCCGACCCCTGGGCCCCGCAGATGATCCTGCGCATCGGCTACGGCATGCCGGCGCCCGCGAGCCCCCGCCGGGACTGGTCCGAGGTCGTCGCGGTGGCGGGCGCGCCCACCACCGCGGTGTGACGCCGCCGTCGCCGGCGCCTGCCTACGGTGGCCTTGCCGGCCTACAGCACCGTGGAGGCATGCGATGACACTGGCGACCGTGGCCCGGGCGATCGGCCGCGAATCCGTGCACCATTCCCGATGGAGCGACCTGTCCACCCGCGACCGGACGGCGCTCGTGGTGGGGACGGCCGCGGAGATCACGCTCACCGCGATCGCCGCCGCCGACCTGTACCGGCGCCCCGCGTCGCAGGTCCAGGGGCTGAAGGCGCTGTGGTGGCCCGCGCTCGCGATCCAGCCGGCGGGCCCGCTGCTGTACCTCCTCGCCGGGCGGCGGCCGGACGAGCCCGAGACGCGCCGCGGCCGGGCCCGGCGGCCCTGACACGGCGACCCTGACACCGGGCCCCGCCGGACAACCGCCCAGGTGTCAGGACGCCGGGCCGCCGACCGGCTCGTCGTCGTCGGCAGGAGGGCGCACCCGGGCGTCAGGGCCCGGGAAGACCAGCGCCTCATGGCCCGTGTCGAGCCAGCGCACCCTGTACGGCGGCGTGTGATCGGCGTGGCCGACCTCGGTGATGACACCGATCCGCCGGGTGTCGCCCAGGTGGGTGCCCTCGACGATCAGCCGGTCTCCGATGTTCGCCTGCATGATCCGTTCCTCCTCCGCTCGCCCCGCGAGCGGTCCCGCGGGGTCGGGGGTCTCCCTCTCGATCAACCGTGCGCCGCGCGCCACGCCGTTGCCAGGGTCTTCATGCTCTTCCGGTCGCCGCGTTGCCGTGGGCGGTCGAGGAGACGGCGGGACGCCGGCCATCTGCCACGTGCGGCGCGACGGACAGAGCCCCGAGCGCGTGGCGGCCCGGGCCGCGCGGCCCACGGCGGGCGGGACCTTCTCCGGTGCCGCCGGCCGTCCGCCGCGGTAAGGATTGAGGTACGACACCCGCTGCCGGGCACAGGTCACGACGAGCGGAATGCCAAGGACGGCGACGAGGGCCGCCAGGTTCGCCATCACCAAGATGGTCACCGCGCCGGGCTCCCCAACAGTGGGTGTCGTTTCTCGTCGGCCACCCGGACGTCCGACACGAAGCCCCGGCGCAGGACGGCGGAACACCGAAACGGCCCCGGGGAGACGACGGAACACCGAAACGGCCCCGGGGATCCGTGGAAGGAGACGCGTGATGGAGCACAAGCATGACGTCGTCGTCGGTGTCGACGGCTCACCGGAGAGCCTGGCGGCCGTGGACTGGGCCGCCTGGGACGCCGCGCGCCGGGGCCGCCGGCTGCACATCATCCACGCGTACGTGCGGCCCGTCGCCTACCCGTCGCTGGGCGCCCGCCAGACATCCGCGCTGGACGAGCTCGCCCGGCACGCCGCCGACACCGTCGTCGACACCGCCGTGGCCCGCGCGCGCACCGTCTCGTCCCAGTTGCCGATCACGACCGAGACACCGATCAAGCCGGCCGCTGCCGCGCTGGTCCACGCCTCCGGGTGGGCCGGCACCGTCGTCGTCGGCAGCCGCGGCCTGGGCGGATTCGGCGGCCTGCTGCTCGGATCCGTCGGCGCGCAGGTGGCCGCGCACGCCGCCGGCCCGGTCGTCGTGGTCCGCCAGGGCGAGCCCGCCGACGACGTCGAGGCGGGCCGGGTCGTCGTCGGCGTCGACGGGTCCCACGACGCCGAGCACGCGATGCGGTTCGCGTTCGAGCAGGCCTCGTTCCGCGGGGTCGGGCTGACCGCGGTGCACACGTACCGCTGGCCCGAGTCCACCGGCCCCGGCGACATGCTGCCGCTCGTCTACGACACCGAGGCACTGCTCGACGACGAGCGGCGGGCCCTGGCGGAGTCGGTCTGCGGCTGGGCCGACAAGTACCCGGACGTCGACGTGCGCCGCCGCACGGTGCGCGGAGGTGCCGCGCCGGTCCTCAGGCGGCTGTCCCACGGCGCGGAGCTGATGGTCGTCGGCTCACGCGGTCGCGGCGGCTTCACCGGGCTGCTGCTGGGCTCGGTCAGCCAGGCGTTGATCCACCACGCCGCCTGCCCGGTCGCGGTGGTGCGGTAGCCCGGCCGGGCCGCGCAGTCAGGTAGGGCGGTCAGGTGGGCGGGACCAGGACGGCGGCGCCGTGGACCCGGTCGGCGGCGAGGTCGGCGAGGGCATCGTCCGCCGCCCCCAGGGGGAACTCCGTGATGCTCACCCGCAGCGGATGCTCCTGCGCGAACGCCAGGAAGTCGTGGCCGTCCTGGCGGGTGTTGGCGGTGACGCTGCGCAGCGTCCGCTCCTGGAACAGGTGGTCGGCGTACCGCAGGACCGGGATGTCGGTGAGGTGGATGCCGGCGACCGCGAGCGTGCCACCGCGGTCCAGCGCCGACAGCGCGACCGGCACCAGGTCGCCCACGGGCGCGAACAGGATCGCGGCGTCCAGCGGCTCCGGCGGCCGGCCGGCGGCGTCGCCCGCGGACGCGGCGCCGAGGTGCAGGGCCAGCTCTTGCGCCTGCGCCGATCGGGTCAGCACGTGGACCCTCGCGCCCTGCGCGATCGCGACCTGCGCCGCCAGGTGCGCCGACGCGCCGAACCCGTACAGCCCCAGGCGGCCTCCCGGGGGAAGCTCCGCCCGGCGCAGCGCGCGGAAGCCGATGATCCCGGCGCACAGCAGCGGGGCGGCGTGGACGTCGTCGTAGCGCGGCGGCAGCCGGTAGACGAATGCCGCCGGCGCCACGCAGTGCTCGGCGAAGCCCCCGTCGGCGTGCCAGCCGGTGTACCGCGAGAACGGGCACAGGTTCTCCGCCCCCGCGCGGCAGTAGGCGCAGGCGCCGCAGGTGTGGCGCAGCCACGCCACCCCCACCCGCTCACCCACCCGCAGGTCGCCGGCGTCCGGCCCCAACCGCTCGACGTCGCCGACGACCTCGTGGCCGGGCACCACACCGGGCCGCAGCGGCGGGAGGTCGCCTTCGGCCAGGTGCAGATCGGTGCGGCAGACCGCGCACGCGCGGACCCGCACGAGGACCTCGCCCGGCCCCGGCTCCGGTACCGGCGCCGAATCCATCCGCAGGGGACGCTGCTGGATGGGGCCCGGCCGCTCGACCCGCCACGCGGTCATCCGTCGCACCCGGCCCTCCTGCCCGCCCCGACGCCCACCATGCACGCGGCCAGGGCCGGTCACCCGTTGCCGCCGGCCCTGGCCGGCCACGCACCCGGCGCGGATGGTTGGTGGTGGGGGACCCGCCGTCCCGATGACGGCACAGGAGCGACTCGAAGGGCTGCCATGTCCACGTCATCCGTCCCGGCCACCGCTGTCGTCGCCGGCGTCGACGGCTCCTCCGGCAGCATGCGGGCCGTGCGGTGGGCCGCCGCCGACGCCGCACGGCGGCACCGGCCGCTGCACCTGCTGCACGCGCACGACTGGCCCGACCTGCTGTTCCCGCCCGTGGGGTTCGCGCTGCCGGTCGCCTACGAGACCGACGTGCGGGCGACGGCGGCCCGCGTGCTCGCCGACGCCGTCGTGGTGGCCCGTGACGTCGGCGCCGACCTGCGGATCACCACCGAGTTCTCGACGCGGCTGTGCGTGCCGGCGATGCTGGCCGCGTCGCGGCTGGCGTCGCT
This sequence comes from Dactylosporangium sp. NPDC050588, assembly GCF_040654975.1. NCBI lineage: Bacteria > Bacillati > Actinomycetota > Actinomycetes > Micromonosporales > Micromonosporaceae > Dactylosporangium > Dactylosporangium sp. NPDC050588. Next base: position 29,789 of record NZ_JBFAJA010000076.1, read on the forward strand.
CGTCGTCGTCGGCAGCCGCGGCCTCGGGGGCTTCGCCGCCCTGCTGGTCGGCTCGACGGGGGTCCAGCTCGCCGGGCACGCCGCCTGCCCGGTGGTGGTCGTTCGGGAGGTGGACCGTCCCGACGGGCCGCACGCCGGCCGGGTCGTCGTCGGTGTCGACGGCTCGCACGGCGCGGACCTCGCGCTCGGCCTCGCGTTCGAGCAGGCCGCGTTCCGGCGGGCCGGGCTGACCGCGGTCACCGCGGTCCAGTGGCACGTCAGCGGCCAGGCCGACGGGGTCGCCCCGCCGGTGCACGGCGAGCAGGCCGAGCTGCTCAGCGCGCGCCGGGTGCTCGCCGAGACGGTCGCCGGATGGCAGGAGAAGTACCCGCAGGTCGACGTCCGGCTCGAGGTCGTCGCCGGTCGCGCCGGCGGCGTGCTCGTCGACGCCTCGGCCGCCGCCGAGCTGCTGGTCGTCGGTGCCCGCGGGCACGGCGGCTTCACCGGGCTGCTGCTCGGCTCGGCCGGCCAGGCTGCCGTCCACCACGCACACTGCCCGGTCGTCGTCGTCCGCCCGCCGAGGTGACCCGGCGGCCACCCGACAGTCAGGAGGGGTCCGCGATGACGAAGCGCGCCCTGGTCTGTTACGACGGTTCCGCCGCCGCGAACGCCGCGCTGCGGGCCGGCACGCAACTGCTGCCGGACGCGCACGCCTGGATCGCGTACCTGTGGACGCCGCCGTTCGCCGAGGAGGGCCTCCGCCGGCGGTTGTGGGCCGGCCGGGACCACATCGAGGAGTTCGTCGAGGCGCTGCGCGGGGAGGGGGCGTGGCGGGCCGAACAGGTCGTCGTCACCGGGGTCACGATCGCCCGGACCGCGGGCTGGCGCGCCGAGGCCCTCACCCGGCCCACCGAGGGCGGCGAGGGGTTCGAGCTGGCCAGGACCACCGCCGCCCTGGAGCCCGACGTGGTCCTCGTCGGCTCCCGTGGCCTCGACGGCTTCCGCGCGGTCCTCGGCAGCGTCTCCGACGTCCTCGTGCACTACAGCCCGAAGCCGGTGCTGGTCGTGCCGCATCCCATGCTCATGCGGGACGCCGCGGCGGTCCCGGGCGGACCGGTCGTCGTCGGCTGGGACGGCTCCCCGGGTGCCTCGGCCGCGGTCGTGGCCGCCGACCGGCTGCTGCCGGAGCGGGAGGTGGTGCTCGTGTCGGTGCACGACAGGGCCGAGGAGTGGCCGTCGACCCCGCCTCCGGACGGGAGCCGGTCCGTCAACCCGGTCCAGGTCCGGCCGGGGAACGGGGCACCGGGCCACGCCATCGCCGACGCCCTCGGCGGGTACGCGGCGGACCGGTCGGCGGCGCTGGTCGTCGTCGGCTCGCGGGGGCGCTCGGCGGCGCAGGAGATCATGCTCGGCAGCGTGGCGATGGCCACCCTGCACCACGCCCACCGGCCGGTGCTGGTCGTCCCGCGGCCCCACGGCGCGCCCGCCCGTACACCGGCGGGGCGAGGCGCCGCCTGAGGCACCGCGCCCATCCGCCGGGTGGCGCGGCCAGGATCGGGTACACGGTCAGGGCCGGTCGGCGCATGCGCCGGTGTCGCCGCCGGCGGTGGACGGGACCATCGGCCCTTCCGGCCGGCCCGGCGGTGGACGACCGTTGAAGACACCGCCGCACATCGTGAGGAGGCCGTCATGACCACCATCCAACGGCCGGTGATCGTCGGCGTCGACGGCTCGCCGGCCGCGTTCGGCGCGGTCCGCTGGGCCGCCGACGAGGCGGTCCGGCTCCGCCTGCCGCTGCGCATCACGCACGCCCTCGGCGTCCCCGGCCCTCCGGAGGAGATCACCGACGAGCAGGGCCTGGTCCTGAACGCCGCGGTCGAGGCCCGCCGGTGGTATCCGGGCCTGCACGTGACGACGTCGACGTGGTTCGGGCAGCCCGCGCACGCGCTGCGCGAGCAGTCCCGGCACGCCGAGCTGGTCGTCGTCGGCAGCCGCGGGCACGGCGGCTTCCACTCGCTGCTGGTCGGCTCCGTCGGCGTGCAGCTCGCCGGTTACGCGTACTGCCCGGTCCTCGTGGTGCACCACGCCGAGCGCTGGTCCGGGCCGGAGGCGCAGCTGCCGTCCCACGGGCCGGTCGTCGTCGGCACCGACGGGTCCGCCGGCGGCCTGCTGGCGCTGGAGGCGGCGTTCGGCGAGGCGTCGGCCCGCCGGGTGCCGCTGGTCGCGGTGCGCGTGTGGCAGCCGCCGGCGAGCCGCCTGGCCCGCCGCCCCGACCCGGACAAGCTGGCCGCCGAGCTCGACGCCGACCTGGAGCGGCTGCGGGCGAAGGACCCCGCCGTCGAGGCAGAGGCGCGGGTGCGGCAGGGCGTGCCAGTCCCGGTGCTGCTGGACGAGGCGCGGGACGCGCTGATGATCGTGCTCGGGGCACGGGGGCACGGCGGTTTCACCGGTCTGCATCTCGGTGCGGTCGCCCAGCACGTGCTCGAGCACGCGGACTCGCCGGTCCTCATCGCCCGGCACTGACGGCGCCCCGCGCCGCCGGGCGGGCCGGAGGTCCCGCCGGCGAGGAGACCCTGGCCCTGTCCGGCCGGTGCGGACCGCCGCAGGCTGAGGCCGGACCGTCACGAAGGAGGACTGCGATGGACGCACAGCGGATCGTCGTCGGATTCGACGGGTCGGGCGAGTCCCGGGCCGCCGTCGACTGGGCCGTGGACGAGGCCGAGCGGACCGGGTCGCGCCTGCACATCGTGTACGCCTACCAGCTCGCCTGGCCCGGCGGGGAGTACGCGGGCCCGGCCGGGGAGATGGCCGCCGAGGCGCAGGAGCGCGGCGACGCGTTGATCGCCGAGATCGTGGAGCATCTCCGCCGGCGCCGCACCGGCGTCAGCATCGACGGCACGGCGGTCCACGCCGCGCCGTCACCGACCCTGCTCGAGCTCGGTGACGCGGGCGCCCGCCTGATCGTGGTCGGCAACCGTGGCGGCGGTGGGCTCACCCACCTGCTGCTCGGGTCGGTCAGCCAGCAGGTCGCCACGCACGCGCGCACCCCGGTCGTCGTGGTGCGCGGCCGGGCCGCGGCCGGCGGCCCGGTGGTGGCCGGCGTCGACGGCTCCCCCAGCTCCGACGCCGCGCTGGGCGTCGCGTTCGAGGCGGCGCGGCTGCGCGGCACCGGTGTGCTCGCCGTCCGTGCCTACCTGCCACCCATGGTCACCTCCCTGCCGTACGCCATGATCGAGGCGACGGAACAGCAGCTGCTGGAGGCGGCGGTGGCAGGCTGGCGGGAGAAGTACCCGGCCGTCGCGCTGGAAACCCGGCTCGTCAACGGCCGGACGGCCCAGGCGCTGCTGGACGCCTCCGGCACCGCCCAGCTGGTCGCCGTCGGCAGCCGCGGGCACGGCGGGTTCGCCGGCCTGCTCCTCGGCTCCGTCGGCCAGCACCTGATGCACCACGCCGCGTGCCCGGTGCTGATCGTCCACGCGCCGGCGGCCCCCTGACTGCACCGGCGGCGTGAGGCCCGGCCCGGGGTCAGCCGCGGACGAGGTCGGCGGCGGCGCGCAGCTGCCCGACCGGTGCCGGGCGGGCCAGGTGATACCCCTGCGCGCACCGCCGCGGTCAGCGTCGCGACCCGCCGGGTCACCGACGACGCGAGCAGCCCGCCGACCAGGAGCACGAGGAGCACACCGGAGCCGCAGACGACGGCGATCGTCAGCTGCGCCCGGCCGGTGGAGGCGACCTCAGCCTCGGTGATCGCCGCGCGGCGCGCGGACCCGACGTCGACCCGCCAGGCCACCACCCCGACGAGCGCCACCAGGACCGCGACCAGCAGGTACCCACCGACCAGCTTGCGCCGCAGGGTCACTGCCATCCTCCAGGAGTCAGTCGTCAACCGCACCATCGGCCGCCGGACCCCGGGCCTGAAGACTTGCGGCCGTGCGTCCCCGGACGACCCCGGCCGGCGACAGGGCCGTAGGTCCTGCCATCGGAGGGCTCGCGGCTCTACCTGCGACCGGCCGGGGACACGTTGTCTGGAGGCGGAGACCACCACACGACGGTTGAGGTGAGATCGATGATCACCGCACACGATCTGCTCGTCGAGCATCCGTTCATGGCCGGTGTGCCGGACCGGTTCCTGGAGCGCATGGCGCACTACTCGCACCGCGTGACGGTCCGCGCGGGCACCCGGCTCTTCAGCGAAGGCGGCAGGGCGGACCGGTTCTGGCTCATCCGTGACGGGCTGGTGAGTCTCGACACGCGCCTGCCCGGCCGCGGCGACGTCGTCGTGGAGACCATCGGCGCCGGACAGGTGCTCGGCTGGTCGTGGTTGTTCCCGCCGTACCGCTGGCACTTCGGCGCCACGGCCGACACGCCCGTCCTGGCGATCTGCTTCGACGCCGCGGGTGTCCGCGCGATGTGCGCCGAGGAGCCGGAGCTCGGCTACGAGCTGACCCGGCGCCTGATCGGGGTGGTCGTCGAGCGGATGCAGGCGACCCGGCTGCGGATGCTCGACCTGTACCGGGAGCCCGAGCCGACGCGGTGACCCCGGCCCGGGGCCGCTGCGCCGCGGTGCCGAATCACGCCGGTTCGCGGCAGGCCCGCGAGTACCGTTGGAACGGTCACGCCTTCACCCAGCACGACGGCCCGCTCAGCTTCCCCGGTCGACCCGGCGGTCACCGAGGATCGCCGGCGTCGCGGCACCGCTGTTGGTGGCACGTTCGCGGGCAGGGTCGCCACGGCCCAGGCGCCCGCCTTCCGTCCGAGATCGACGCGAGCGCCCGGACCGCGGCCCGGTCGCGGGACCGCCGGAGGTGACGCGTCGCCCCGCGACGCGACGAACGACCGGACTGGAGGAGATCATGACCACGACCAAGCACTGGACGGTGGACCTGCTCATCGGTGAGACCGAGGGAGAGACCCACGCCGAGGCTCGGCTGCACGCCAACGACGACAGCCACCAACTCGGCGTCGGCCGGGCCCGCCTCAACCCCGCCGACGAGAACGTGCCGGAGATCGGTGACGAGCTCGCCGTCGCCCGCGCGCTCAACGACCTCGGCCACCAGCTGCTGCTCTCGGCGGCGGCCGACATCCAGGCCATCACCGACGAGCGCGTGCGGCTGCTGGCCTGACCGCGCCCGTCCACACCTGCCGGACCGGCAGGCCGCCGGTCCGGCAGCCCGATGCCGACATGCGCCCGACCCGGGCGCTCACTGGGAGGCCCGGGTCGGGGGTTCGGGGGTTACGGCCGGCGGTCAGGCGCTGACGAGTGCCTGGTCGGGGACCGCGAAGCCCTTGGTCCCGGGGGTCGCGGCGGCGTGGACGAGACCGGCGGCGCCGAGCAGGAGCAGCAGGCCGGCGGCGAAGTACGCGACGAGCGCGGCCTGGCCGGCCTTGGCGCCGAACTCGCTGAAGCCGTACGAGGTGAGCAGCAGGCCGCGCAGGGTCTCGCCCTTGAACACGGTCTCGCGGGCCGTGTTGGCGTCGGTCAGCTGCTTCTGCAGGTCGGCGGCGGCCGGGTCGTCCTTCGGCAGCGCGGCGATCTTCGCCTTCAGGTCGGCCTGGACGTCACCCATCTGGGCGTAGGTCTTGCCGCCCGCGATCGACTTGAGGTGCAGCCCGATGAACTCGTTGGCGTAGCACTCCGCCTGCTTGCCGGTGGTCAGCTGCTGACCGGCGTACTTGACCAGGCAGGCCGACTCCTTCTCCTCCGCCGTCAGGGTCGCCGCCGGCTTGAAGGAGATCTGTTGCTGGCCGAGCTGGTCCTTGACGTAGTCGTTGGCGAAGTTCGCGTTGCTGGTCAGCACCAGGCCGGCCACCAGCAGCAGCCCTGCCAGGACGACGAGGCCGAGACCGACGAGGATGTCGAGCGTCTTGCGCTTCATGGCGTGCCCTCCGGGGCCTTGGAAAGTGCGTCGATGTGATGGCATCAGCCTGTGGCACTGGCACCGGCCCGCCACAGAGCACAACCACCCGCATCGACGGGACCAACGTCCCGGCGCACCGCGGGACCTCCGGCCGGTCGATGCCGGAGGGCCGGTTCAGTGCCGAGGGACCGGTTCGGTGCCGAAGGCCGGGGCAGTGCCGAAGGGCTGGGGCAGCCCGGGACTTTCGGCCCGCCCGCGCGGGCGGCCACCGGGTGACAATGAAGCCATGATTCGGGTGTATCTGCTCGACGACCACGAAGTCGTCCGGTTCGGCCTGCGCGAGATGCTCGAGCGGGAGGGTGACATCGAGGTCGTCGGAGAGTCCGGGTCCGCCGTCGACGCGACGCACCGCATTCCCGCGCTGCGGCCCGACGTCGCCGTGCTCGACGGGCGCCTGCCCGACGGCAGCGGCATCGACGTCTGCCGCGACGTCCGCTCCGTCGACCCGACCATCAAGGCACTGATCCTGACGTCGTACGACGACGACGAGGCCCTGTTCGCCGCGATCATGGCCGGCGCTTCGGGCTACGTGCTGAAGCAGATCCACGGCACCGACCTCATCGACGGCATCCGCCGGGTCGCCGCCGGCCAGTCGCTGCTGGACCCGGCCGTCACCGCACGGGTGCTGGAGCGCATCCGTAAAGGCCCGGAGCAGCCCGACGAGCTCAAGAACCTCACCGACCAGGAGCGCAAGATCCTGCTGCACGTGGCGGAAGGCCTGACCAACCGCGAGATCGCGGAGCGGATGTTCCTGGCGGAGAAGACGGTGAAGAACTACGTCTCCAGCCTGCTGGCGAAGCTCGGGCTGGAGCGGCGCACCCAGGCGGCGGTGCTCGCCTCCCGCCTGCTCGGCAAGCACTGACGGCAAGCAACTGACCCGGGGCGGGTGCGGCGCTACCGGAACGCACCGGTTTTCGGCTGCTGCCGCTGGGCGCCGCCCCCTGTCCGGACCGACTCGCCCTCCGCGCCGGCCGCCATCAGCAGGAACCAGCCCACCAGCGCCGTCCAGAGACCGTCGACCAAGCCGAAGATCACCACTTCGACCAGCCCGGCGAGAATCAGCGTCACGCCCAGCGCGTGACCGACCCGGACGGCGGTCAGCGCGGCCCGCGCACGGTCGCCGTGCCACCACCACAGCGCGGCCCGCAGCACCCGGCCGCCGTCGAGCGGGGCACCGGGCAGCAGGTTGAAGACGGCGAGCAGCAGGTTGATCGTCGTCAGCCAGAGCAGCACGACGACGACGGCGACCGGCCCGCCGGCGGCAGACAGCAGCACCGCGACGGACCCGAACCCCGCCGCCGCCGCGACGCTCGTCAGCGGGCCGGCGCCGGCCACCAGGAGGTCGGCCCGCGCACTGGGCGGCTCGTCGCGGAACTCGGCCACGCCACCGAGCAGCCAGAGCGTCAGCCGCTCGACCCGGATGCCGAAGTGCCGGCCCACCAGGGCGTGCGCGAGCTCGTGGGCGAGCAGCGACAGCAGCATCAGCAGGGCACCGGCGGCGCCGAACAGCCAGGCGACCGGCCTGGGGGTGCCCGGCGCATCGGCCGGCAGGACCGCGGTGGCGAGGCTCCGCGCCAGCAGCACCATGATGACCAGCACCGACCAGTGGACGCCGATCGGGATTCCCGCGACGCGTCCGAGCCGCAGCGTCTGTTTCATGTCACACCTGCCCCCGGTGGACGGTGCCGCGGAGCGAGCGGGACGGGGCGGTTCCGCCGTTCCCCGGCACCTCAAGTCTCGCGCGCCGCGGCGCCGGAGCACGGCGGCGGAAGTCCCGGTGCCACCGGTCCTCGTGCCACCCGGGTCCGGGACTTTCGGCATGGTGCCGGTCGGGCCCTTCAGCACTGCCCGGCCCGGCCGGCAGGCGGCAGGCTCGGCACCGTGCCGCTACGTCCGCGGCGGCGGAGAGGAACGTGCGCCCATGCGGGTTACCGGGACCGGCCACGCCGGCATGCTGATCGAGACACCGGCCGGCACCATCCTGTGCGACCCGTGGGTGAACCCGGCGTTCCTCGCCTCCTGGTTCCCGTTCCCCGACAACTCCGGTCTCGACTGGGACCGGCTCGGCCGCTGCGACTACCTCTACGTGTCGCACCTGCACCGGGACCACTTCGACGCGGAGCACCTGCGCCGGCACGTGTCGAAGTCGGCCACGGTACTGCTGCCCGAGTACCCGACCAGCGACCTGGAGGACGAGCTGCGGGCGCTCGGGTTCCGGTCGTTCCTGCGGACCCGCAGCGGCGAGCCGGTGGCCCTGGACGGCGGGCTCAACGTCATGATCCAGGCGCTCGTGTCGCCGACGGACGGCCCGATCGGCGACTCGTCGACCTGAAGGCCAACCTGGAACGCTTCGGCAAGCTCGACGGCACCGTGCTGACGTGCCAGATGCACGGCTGGAAGTTCGACCTGCCCACCGGCCGGTGTGTGACGAGCGCGGGCCACCCCATCCGCGCCCGGCGGCTCGACCGCGCGTGATGGCCGGCCCTGGCGCTCAGCCGGCGCCAGGGCAGGTCACTGCGGCAGGATCAGCAGCTCGACCGGTTCGCCGGGACGCCACGTGGGTGGCACGACGGCGAGCGCGTCGGCGAGGGCCGCGGCGCCGAGGTGGCCGGGCCGGGCGCCGTCGACCACGCTCGGCGCGGCGCCGTCCCAGCGGACCGGCACGATGCTGGTCGCGGTGGCGTGCACCCGGGCAGGGCCGTCCAGGCACACCCGGGGCAGGGCCGGCAGCGTCCGGCCCGCGAGGCCGGCGAGCAGCGGCTGCAGCAGCGTGAACGCGGCGACCATGGCCGCGTACGGGTTGCCGGGGAGCCCGACGAGCCAGTGCCCGGCGCGCGAGGCGAGCACCTGCGGGTGGCCGGGCCGGCAGTCGACGCCGTCGACGTGGATCGTCGCGCCGGCGGTGGTGAGCACATCGTGGAGGGCGTCGGCCGGGCCGACCGACGACGCGCCGCCGACCACGGTGACGTCGACGTCGCTCAGCGACCGTTCGACGGCGGCGGCCGTGACGGCCGCCGGGTGGTCCGGTGTCCACCGCACGTCGACCAGGTCGGCGGACCAGGCCCGCAGCAGCGCCGTCAGGGTGGGCCCGATCGCGTCGCGCACCTGGCCGTGGGCCGGGGTGCCGGCCGTGACGATCTCGTCGCCGGTGAGCAGCAGGCGGACGGTCGGTGCGCGCCGGACAGTGACGACGTCCACGCCGACGCTCGCCGCGAGCCCCAGCGCGGCGGCGGTCAGCACCGACCCCGCGGGCAGGACGGTCCGCCCGGCGGTGACGTACTCCCCCGCCCGCCGGATGTGGCGCTTGCCGGCACCACCGTCGGGCGCGGACACGACCGCGCCGTGGCGGGCGACCACCTCGTAGGGCACGACCCGGTCGGCACCCGCCGGGACCGGCGCGCCGGTGGCGATCTCGACCGCCTCGCCGGGCGCGAGCGGCGCCGCGCCCGGGCCGCCGGCCAGGACACCGCCGACGACCCGCCACGGACCGTCGCCACGGACCGCGAAGCCGTCCATGGCCGCGTTGTCGAAGCCCGGCAGGTCCACGGCGGCGACGAGCGGCCGGGCCAGGGTGCGGCCGGCCGCGCCCGTCAGCGGCACCTCGACGAGGCCCAGCGGCTCCGCCACGCGGTGCGCCAGCGCGCGGGCGGCCGCCCACGGGGTCCCGCCGGCGTGGCGCCGCGGGTGGTGCGGGCGGGTGATCGCCGCGGTCATGTCATCCACCGTATCCGGACATGTCGCCCGTCCCTCGCCGAAAGGTCGCTTCCAGTACCGATTGTCCGCCGCCACGGCCCCCGCCGGGCGGAGCCCCGCACGGGGCGGCCCCGCCGCCCGGCGCACACCGGGCGGCGGGGCCATGAACGGGTCAGGCACGGCTGGGGACCGCACGCGCCGACCTGCGCACGACGGTGGCGGTCAGCAGCACCGCGCCCGCCGCGACGACCGCGAGCAGCGCGAGGCCGACCGCGTAGGAGCCGTACCGGCCGTAGATGCTGCCCATCAGCAGCGGCGGCACGAACCCGCCGAGGCCGCCCGCGGCGCCCACCACACCGGTCACGGAACCGACCTTGTTCGCCGGGGCGAGCTGCGCGACGAGCGCGAACGTCGCTCCGCTGCCGGCGCCGAGCGCGGCCGCCAGGGACAGGAAGGCCACGGTGCCCAGCGGCGCGAGGGCCGGCGTGAACGTCTGCACGAGCGCCGCGACCCCGACGACCAGCAGGGTGCCGGTCAGGACCCGGGCCGGTTCGATCCGGTCGGACAACCAGCCGCCGATCGGTCGCATCACCACGGCGAGCAGCACGAACCCGGCCATGCGGTTGGCGGCGTCGGCCTGCGCGAGGCCGTACGCGGTCTTCAGGTACGCGGGCAGGTAGACGGAGAACGCGACGTAGCCGCCGAACGCGACCGCGTAGAGGGCGGAGGCGTGCCAGGTGACGCGGAGCTTGAGCGTGGCGGCGAGGCGGCGGCCGAGCGGCTCGGCGGGCACGGTCCGGTCCGGCGCGTCGCGCAGCAGCAGCCCGGCCAGCAGCGCGTAGGCGGCGAGGACGATCGCGGTGAGCACGAACGGCATCGCGCTGCCGTAGGCGCCGACGAGCTTGACGGTGGTGAGCGCGCTGATCGCGGTGCCGCCCATGCCCATGCCGAAGACGCCGACGGCGAGGCCGCGCTTCGCGGGCGGGAACCAGGCGGTGACGAACGGGACGCCGACGGCGAAAGCGGTCCCGCCGATGCCGAGGAAGAAGCCGCCGACGAGCAGGCCGGTGAGCGACTGCTGCCCGGCGAGCCCCAGGTACAGCACCGGGACGATCGTCGCGAGCGACACCAGCGGGAACATCACCCGCCCGCCGAACCGGTCGGTCAGCGCGCCGACCGGGATCCGGCCGAGCGAGCCGACGACGACGGGGACCGCGACCAGGAGCGCCTGCTGCAGCGGGCTCAGGTGCAGGGCGTCCTTCAGCTTCGGCGCGAGCGGGCTCAGCAGCGCCCAGGCCCAGAAGTTGACCGCGAAGCCGGCCGTGGCGATCGCCAGCATCATCCCCCGGCGCGCCCCGGTCACCGCGGGTGCAGTGTGTCCACTCATCATCGTCACTTCCGTAGGTTCGGGTGGCGGCTCCGGCGTACGGCGGCCGTCGACCGCGGGTGAGCTGCTGATCTCCAGGATCGGAGCGCACAGCGCGCGGGCCCAGGGACCTAGGACCCGAATCGCCGGGACCGCACGGCCGCCGGTCCGGTCCCGCGGTTCATGTGTGAATTTCGGGTGAGGCCCGGGTGAGAAACGACCGATGCCGGCGTCCGCCATGCTTCGGTGGTGGTGGACTGCCGGCAGAGGTGAGCCATGAGCCCGCGTGCGCAGCACCACCACCATCAAGCCGACCGAGGTCCACTGTGGACTGTCACGGCGGCGCGCCCGCCCCGTGAAGCCGTGCCGTGCCGGACTCCGGGCGACATCCAGGCATGATCTATGTCATCGGGTCCGGCCCGGCCGGCACCGCCGCCGCGGTCGCCCTGACCCGGCAGGGTCTGCACGTCACGGTGCTGGACGCGGGTCTGACGCTCGAACCCGCCCGCGCGTCGACCGTCGCACGGATGGCCGCCGAGCGGCCGGCGCAGTGGAGCCCCGGCGACGTGTCGGCGGTCAAGGCCAACATGGGCGCGGGACCCGGCGGCGTCCCGCTGAAGGTCAGCTTCGGCTCCGACTTCCCGTACCGCGACGCCGACCGGCACCTGCCCTCCCGAGCGACCGGCGTCGGCGTGGTGCCGTCGTTCGGCAAGGGCGGGTTCGGCAACGTCTGGGGGGCGGCGGTGCTGCCCTACCTGCCGGCGGAGCTGGAGTCCTGGCCGACCGGGCCCGGCGAGCTGGGCCCGTGCTTCGAGCAGGTGCTGTCGTTCGTCGGGCTGTCGGGCGCCGACGACGACCTGGCGGAGCGGTTCCCCACCTACGCGCCGCGGCTGGAGTCGCTGCCGGTGAGCCGGCAGGCCGAGGCGTTGCTGCGTGACCTGCGGTCCAACCGCGAGGCCCTGCGCAGCAACGGGTTCCTGTTCGGCCGGGCCCGTCTCGCGGTCGCCAGCCGCAACGCCGGCGGGCAGCCGTGCGAGCGGTGCGGCCTGTGCATGTTCGGCTGCCCGTACGGGCTGATCTACAACCCGGCGCGCACGCTGCAGGAACTCGTCGCGCAGCGGAAGGTCACCTACGTGCCGGGCGTGGTCGTCACCGGGTTCACCGAGCGCGGCGGCGAGGTGCACATCGAGGGCCGCGACCGGCGTACCGGCGAGGCGGTCCGGCACGTCGCCTCCCGGCTCTACGTCGGCGCCGGCGTGCTGTGCACCACCAAGCTCGTGCTGGCGTCGATCGGCGCCTACGACCGCGAGGTCGTCGTCCGCGACAGCCAGTACTTCCTGCTGCCGATGCTGCGCTACGCGGGCGTCCGGGGCGTCTTCGACGAGCCGTTGCACACGCTCGCTCAGGCGTTCCTGGAGGTGTTCGACCCCGAACTGTCCGCCAACAGCGTCCACATGCAGGTCTACACCTACAACGAGCTCTACCGGCAGGCGATCGCCACGGCCCTGCGCGCGGCGCGGCCGGCGTTCCGGCCGATCTCGGCGGCGTTCCTGCGCCGGATGCTGCTGATCCAGGGCTACCTGCACTCGGACCTGTCCGGCGAGATCGGCCTCACCCTGCGCCGCGACGGGGTGCTCGACCTGCAGGGACGGCGCAGCCCGCGGACCCGCGGCGTGCTCCGGAGGCTCGTCGCGAAGCTGCGCCGGCACCGTTCCCTGATCCGGGCGGTGCCGCTGGGCGCGGCGATGAAGCTCGGCGAGCCGGGGCGCGGCTTCCACTGCGGTGGCACGCTGCCGATGCGGCGGCAGCCGGGCGAGCTCGAGACGGACCCGCTGGGGCGTCCGGCCGGGTTCGAGCGCGTGCACCTCGTCGACTCCAGCGTGTTCCCCACCATCACCGCGAGCACGATCACGCTGACCGTCATGGCGAACGCCTACCGCATCGGCGCCCATCCGGGGGCGCACCGGTGAGGGTCGCGGTCACCGGCGCCTCGGGCTACCTCGGCTCCCGCATCTGCAAGCGGCTGGCCGGCGTCGGCCGGGTCGTCCGCTTGGGCCGCAGCGCGCCCGCCGAACGGTTCACCCTCGCCGGCGGGGCGGAAGCCGGCATCTTCCGCGACAACAGCGTCACCGCGCTGGTCCACTGCGCCTGGGACTTCTCCCTGCACACCCGCGCGGACCTGGTGGCACGCAACGTGCAGGGCTCGATCCGGCTGATGGAGCAGGCCCGCGCCGAGGGTGCGCAGACGATCGTGTTCATCTCGACCATCAGCGCCTTCCCCGGCTGCCGCAGCGACTACGGCCGGGCCAAGCTCGCCGTGGAGGACGCGGCGCACCGGCTGGGCGCCCTCGTCGTGCGGCCCGGCCTCGTCTTCGGCGACCAGCCCGGCGGCGTGGTCGGCGCCCTGAACACCATGGTGCGCAGGCTGCCGGTCGTTCCGCTGATCGGCAACGGCCGGCAGGTGCTCTACCCGGCGCACGAGGACGACGTCGCCGCCCTGATCCGCCGTCTCGTCGTCCGGCCCGCGCTGGCCGCGCCCGGCGAGCCGGTCATCGCCGCGCACGAGCGCGGCTGGACGCTGCGGCAGGTCCTCCTGGAGCTCGCGGCCAGGCAACGCCGCTCGATCGCCGTGGTGCCGGTGCCGTGGCGGTCGGTCTGGCTGCCGCTCAAGGCCGCCGAGATGGTCGGCCTGCGCGTGCCGTTCCGCAGCGACAGCGTCGTGAGCGTGCTCAACCAGGACCCGTCCCCCGACTTCGCGCCGACCCGCTCCGTCGGCGTCCCGTTCCGCGACTTTGCCCGTTCGACGACCTCGGGGGAATCCTTTCATGTCCGGTAGCGCCGCCCCCGTGGAAGTGAGCGTGGTCCTGCCCTGCCTCAACGAGGCGGAGACCATCGAGACCTGTGTCCGGAAGGCGTTGAAGGGGCTGGCCGAGCTCGGTGTCATCGGCGAGGTGGTCGTCTCCGACAACGGGTCGACCGACGGTTCGCAGGCCCTCGCCACGGCCGCCGGCGCGACGCTCGTCCACGCCCCGGTCCGCGGCTACGGCGGCGCGCTCCTCGCGGGCATCGAGGCCGCCCGCGGCCGCTACGTGATCATGGGCGACGCCGACGACTCGTACGACCTCGGCAACCTCGGCCCGTTCATCACCGAGCTGCGCGCCGGCAAGGACGTCGTCATGGGCAACCGCTTCAAGGGCGGCATCACCCGCGGCGCCATGCCCGCACTGCACCGGTACCTCGGCAATCCCGTGCTGTCCTGGCTCGGCCGGGTGCTCTTCGCGCTGCCGGGCGTCGGCGACTTCCACTGCGGCCTGCGCGGCTTCCACCGCGACCGGATCCGCGCCCTCGGGCTCTGCATGGCGGGCATGGAGTTCGCCAGCGAGCTGGTCATCCGCGCCGCGCTGGCGAAGTACTCGATCAGCGAGGTCGCCACCCCGCTGAGGCGCGACGGCCGCAGCCGCCCGCCGCACCTGCGGACCTGGCGGGACGGCTGGCGGCACCTGCGCTTCCTGCTCATCTTCGCGCCGAAGCGCACGCTGCTCGTCCCCGGCCTGGTCCTCGCGCTGGCCGGGCTGACCGGCACGGCCCTCCTGCTGCCCGGGGAGCGGCACGTGTTCGGCGTCTCCTTCGACGTCAGCGCGCTGGTCTACTCGTCCCTCGCCACGCTCGTCGGGGCGCAGCTGCTGATCTTCGGCGGGTTCGCCCGGCTGTACGGCATCCAGGAAGGCATCACCCGCGAGGACAAACACGTCCGATGGGTACGGTGGCTGAGCTTCGAACGGTGCGTCGCCGGTGGCCTGCTGGTCGGGCTCGCCGGCCTGGTCAGCACGCTGGTCGCGGTCACCGACTGGGGCGCCGGCGGCTTCGGACGGCTGGACCCGCGGGAGACCCTGCGCCTGGTGCTGCCGTCGGCGACGGCCATCGCGCTGGGCATCATCCTGATCTTCTCGGGCCTGTTCGCGAGCCTGCTGTCGTTGCGTGCGGCCGGCCGCCGCACCGGCCCGCCCGCGGCCGACGCCGAGCCGGAGATCCCGGCGCAGCGCCCGGTCAATTCGCAGACGACCCTCCGATGACCGGCGTGTGGCGGATGACCGGCGCGTGGCTCCGGGAGCACCGGGCGCTCGCCGGGCTCGTCGCGGCCGGCGCGCTGCTGCGGGTCGGCATGATGGCCGCCTACTACCCGGCGTTCGGCTACTTCTACGACACGCGGGGGTACATGGACGCGGCGAGCTCCGGCACGCCGAGCCCGATCTGGCCCTTCGGATACCCGGCCATGCTCAAGGTGCTCGGCACGACCGGCCACATCGCCTCGGTCTCCGCCGTCCAGCACCTGATGGGCCTGGTCATGGGGGTCGGCATCTACGCGCTGTGCACCAGGCGAGGGGTGCGGCGCAGCTGGTCCGCCCTCGCGGCGGCGCCGGTGCTCCTGGACGCGCGCCAGATCCAGCTCGAGCACTACGTGCTGTCCGAGACGCTGTTCTCGTTCCTCCTCCTCGCCGGCGTCGCGCTGCTGATGTGGTCGCGGCGGCCCCCGCTGTGGCTCATGGGCCTCAGCGGTCTGGTCTTCGCGCTGGTCACGCTCACCCGCACCGTCGGCCAGCCCATCGCCGCGCTGGTGGTGCTGTACCTGATCGTGCGGCGGGTCGGCTGGCGGCGCATCGCGCTGTTCACCGTGTCGCTGGTCGTCCCGGTCGTCGCCTACATGGTGTGGTACGACCGGCACTACGACGCCTACGCGCTGAACAGCTACACCGGCCGGTACCTGTGGCAGCGCACCACGACGTTCGTCGACTGCACCCGCACCGACTTCACCCCGCAGGAACGGCAGATCTGCCCGCCGGAGCCGCTCGGCCACCGTGAGGTCAGCGACGTGTACCTGTGGGAGCTGGACCGCGACCGCATCGGCGCGCGCTATCCGGGTCCGGAGCACGACTGGCTCTTCCGGCACTTCGCGCTGAAGGCGATCCGCGAGCAGCCCGGGGACTTCGCCGCCGCGGTCGCCACCGACGCCTGGCACCTCGTGCAGCCGGGCTGGCCGGCACCGGCCCGGATCGCCTGCACCACGGACCTGTGGACCATGCCGTCCGGCGGGCGGTCCGGCAACCAGGTGAGCAACTGCACGGCGACGCTCATGGCGCGCGGCTTCCGGCCGGCGGGCTCCGGCGGCGCCGCACCCACGGTCACGCCGCTGAACAGTGCGCTGTGGGCCTACGGGCAGACCGTCGTGATGCCACCGTCGGCCCTGGTGCTGCTCGCCCTGTTCGCGCTCGCCGCGACCGTGCGGCGCCGGCGCGGCGGCGGCCGGCGGCTCCGCGACCGGGAGGCCGCGGACAGCGTGCTGCTGGCGGTCATGAGCCTGTCCCTGCTGATGCTGGGCGTCACGCTGTCGGTCATCGACCTGCGCTTCCTCGTGCCGCTGCTGGTGACGGCGCCGCTGGCGGCCGTGCTGGCGGCCCACCGGGTCGCGTCCCGTCCCACCGCGCCGGACACCGCCCCGGCGCGGACCGGCTCGCCGGAGCCGGCACCGTCCTCGGAGGAGACGACGGCCTCGACCCGCCGGGTGCACACCGCCGGCGTCGAGACCTCACGCCGCGAGGCCACCGGCATCCCCCGGTCCCGGACGCCCCGCAGGTGAGGGCCCACAGGACGCTGCCGGCCGACCCGGCACGCCGTGCGGGCCGACCCGACGCTGCCGTGCTGCGGGGGGCGATGACTCCGGCGGATGCCATCTGCGGTAGGGCCGACCCGACTCCAATCAACCACTCCGCGATGGCGCGGTCGTCGGCCTGGCCGCTCACTGTCGGGCGATGATCGGACACTTCCCCGCCGTCGGAGCGGTCGACCCCGGTCGGGTGAAGCGTGGCTGCCGCCCGGCCCGAGACACCGCTGACCAGGGCGCCGGCGCCGCGGCGCCGCCGGTCAGCGGTCGATGACCTCGCTGACCGGGCGGCGGTTCGTGTAACACGTCGTGGGCGCGTACCCGAACCGCAGCACGAGCTGCGGGGCGTACGGGCGCCGCAGGGCGAGCCGCAGCCGCTCGCGGACCGCCGGCACCTCGATCGGCTGGGAGTACATCGCCGTCGCGAGACCGAGGTCGGCGGCGCGCAGCAGCACCCGTTGCAGCACCATGCCCGCCTGGATCTCGTGCATGCGGTGTTCGCCCTGGTAGCCGAGGACGGCGACGACAGGGGCCCCGGTGAGGTCCCGGGTGTCCTCCCTGGGAGGTCCGCCGAAGTCGCGGCGGGGCATCATCTCGGCCGGGTGGGGCGCGGCGCCCGCGGCGCCCCTCCCCACCCCCTGCACGTCGTCGTCCGCCGAGGTCCACGCGCGCAGCTCGGCGACGTAGGCGGGGTCCGCCTTCAACTGCGCGTCGGCCTCCCGGGTCAGCTGCGCGACCGTCCACAGCGCCGACTCGTCGTCGACGACGTGCAGCCAGCCGCCCTCGTCGGCGGCCTCCTCCACCAGCTGCGTCATGACGCCCGGCGCGACCCGGGCCTCCGCGAACCCGGACCGGTTGGTGTGGCGGCGCCGGATCTGCCGGTGCAGGCGGCACTCCGCCGGGGTGACCGGTCTGCCGCGGTCGGGCACGAGGTGGACGACCACGTCGCCCGATCCGATCGTGCAGGCCGCCGGCGCTCCGGCGACGGCGAGCGCCAGGCGCAGGTTGAAGGCGGCCGCGCCGCACGAGACGCGTGCCGCGCGCAGGTCCGGGTCGCACACCGGCAGGGCGCGGTCACGGTCGACCAGGAGCTCGATGCCGTCGGCGGTGCGCCGGAACCGCCACGGCTGGCTGTTGTGGATCGACGGCGCCCACACGGCCTCGCCGACCGCCGCCATGAAGGTGGCATCCGACCAGATGTCGACGTCGGTCATCGCACCCTCCCGAACAGGTCCGGTCCCTCCTCTCCACGGTCGCCGACCGTCCCGGCGCAACGGTGCGGGGCGGACCTCCTCGTCCGCCGAATCACCCGGCAGATCACACCCGTGGGCCGGACCGCGGCCCCGGGGACGGCCGACGGCGGCACCGGCGCACAGGACGGCGGGCCGGGCGTGACACGATGGTGGCGCAGACTGTGCCGTACCGGCGAGACGTCACGGAGGAAGAGCCGCATGATCCGGGTGTATCTGCTCGACGACCACGAGGTGGTCCGCTTCGGGCTTCGGGAGATGCTGGAGCGCGAGGGCGACATCGAGGTCGTCGGCGAGTCCGGGTCCGCCGTCGACGCCACGCACCGCATTCCCGCGCTGCGCCCCGACGTCGCGGTCCTCGACGGACGCCTGCCCGACGGCAGCGGCATCGACGTCTGCCGCGACATTCGCTCCGTCGACCCGACCATCAAGGCACTGATCCTCACCTCGTACGACGACGACGAGGCGCTCTTCGCCGCGATCATGGCGGGCGCGTCCGGGTACGTCCTCAAGCAGATCCACGGCACCGACCTCGTCGAGGGCATCCGCCGGGTCGCCGCCGGCCAGTCGCTGCTGGACCCCGCGGTCACCGCCCGGGTGCTGGAGCGCATCCGTAAGGGCCCGGAGCAGCCCGACGAGCTCAAGAACCTCACCGACCAGGAGCGCAAGATCCTCCAGCACATCGCCGAGGGTCTGACCAACCGGGAGATCGCCGAGCGGATGTTCCTGGCGGAGAAGACGGTGAAGAACTACGTCTCCAGCCTGCTGGCGAAGCTCGGGCTGGAGCGGCGCACCCAGGCCGCCGTCCTCGCCTCCCGCCTGCTGAAGCAGCCGTGACCGGCGAGCAGAGCGCGTGGCAGCCGTCGCTGCCGCTGCCGTCACTGTCGCGGGTCGACCTCGACTCGCTGCTGCAGGAGCTGCTCACCCGGGTCGGCGAGGTCATGACCAGCCGGGAGCGGCTCCGCTCGCTGCTGGACGCGGTCGTGGGCATCGGCTCCGACCTCGACCTGCACAGCACCCTGGACCGGATCGTGCGGGCCGCCTGCCAGCTCGCCGACGCGCGGTACGGCGCGCTCGGCGTGATCGGGCCCGACCGGATGCTGGTCGAGTTCATCAACCACGGCGTCACAGCCGACGAGCGCGCCGAGATCGGCGACCTGCCCCGCGGCCACGGCGTGCTGGGGCTGCTGATCGAGGAGCCGCGCCCGATCCGCCTCGAGGACATCACCCAGCATCCGCGCGCGTACGGCTTCCCGCCCAACCATCCGCCGATGCACAGCTTCCTGGGCGTGCCGATCCGCATCCGTGACCAGGTGTTCGGCAACCTGTATCTGGCGGAGAAGCGCGGCGGGGAGCAGTTCACGCAGGACGACGAGAACCTCGTCGCCGCGCTGTCCGTCGCGGCCGGCGCCGCCATCGACAACGCCCGCCTCTACGCGCAGGCGGAGCGGCGGCAGCGCTGGCTCATGGCGGCCGCGGAGATCACGTCGGTGCTGCTGGGTGAGGTACGCCGGACCGAGGCCCTCGAGCTCGTCGCGAGCCGGGCGCTGGACGTCGCGGACGCGGACCTGGCGATGGTGCTGCTCGTCGACGACACCGCCGAGCGGCTCACGGTCGAGGTCGCCGTCGGCGGACCGGACGACGCGGCCGGCTGGTCGATCCCGGTGGCGGGCAGCGAGTTCACCGAGGTGCTGCACCAGCAGCAGCTGTCGGTGGTCACCGACCTCGGGTCGGCGGCGAACTGGCCGGTGCTGCTGTCGACGGGCACGGCGCTGCTCGTGCCGCTCGCGGTCGGCGGTGTCGCGCTCGGTGTGCTCGTCGTCGCGTACCGCAAGGACAGCGTCGCCATCGCCGAGGGGCTCGAGCTGGCGATGGTGGAGACGTTCGCCGGGCAGGCCGCCCTGGCGCTGGAGCGGGCCCGCGCGCAGGACGAGCGGGAGATGCTCGCCGTCGTCGGCGACCGGGAACGCATCGCCCGCGACCTGCACGACGTCGTCATCCAGCGGCTGTTCGCGGCCGGGATGCAGCTGCAGGGCGCCACCCGGCTGTCCGGGCAGCCCGACGTGCGGCAGCGCATCGACCGGGTCGTCACCGACCTCGACACCACCATCCGCGACATCCGCGGCGCCATCTTCGAGCTGCGCGGCCCTGCCCCGCACAGCTTCCGCACCGAGATCCGCGACCTGGCCGACGAGGCCCGCGAGGCGCTCGGCTTCCGGCCCGCGCTGCGCATCGACGGGCCGGTCGACACGGCCGTGCCGGACACGCAGCGCACCGCCCTCCTCGCCGTGCTGCGCGAGTCGCTGAGCAACGTCGCCAAGCACGCGGACGCCCGCTCGGTGCAGGTCACCGTGGCGGTCACGCACGGGCGGCTGGCGCTGACCGTGCAGGACGACGGGCTCGGCATCGCCGCGGCCGCCGACCCGGCCGGGCACGGGCTGCCGAACATGCGGGCCCGGGCCGCCGACCTGGGCGGCGACTGCACGGTCGAGCCGGCCTCCCCCGGCACCAGGGTCGCCTGGCACGTGCCGCTGTAACGGCACCGCCGACGGGCGGCGGGGTGCGGTCCCCCGCCCGCGCGACGCCGACACTCCCGGCGGCGGAGTGCGGTCAGGCGGAGACGGCCCTCGCTGCGGCGGGGTGGTCAGCCGGGGACGGCCCGCGCCGGCACGGCACCGACTCTCCCCGCGACGCCGACCCGGACGGCCGCGACGGGGCCCGGGGCTCCTGCCGTGGGCTCCGGCGGCCCGGCCAGCGCCGTCAGGTCGTCGACCGGCGACGAGACGAGCCCGGCCGCGGTCGCCGCGAGCAGGACCGCCGACATCGCCTCACCCGCGGCGACCCAGTCACCCGGTCCGGCGCCCGGTGCGGTGATCACGACGTACGCGGCACGGCGCTGCGGGTCGGGTCCGTTCAGCGTGTACGAGCCGGCCCCCGCGGCCGCCTCGAGCACCGCCAGCTGCTCCTGCGGCACGGGCGAGTCGGCGAACGGGCGCCGGTCGCTGCGCCGGACCGCGATCGCGCGGTGCAGCGCGGCGGCCCGCGGCGCCCGCTCGACCGGCCCGGTGCAGCGCAGCTCGGTCAGCAGGGCCGGATCGGCGGGGTCCGGGAAGCGCCACACGTCGACGCCCACCCCCTCGGCGGCGAGGGCCACGCGGGCGTGGTGCAGCGCCGCACCGCAGCTGATCAGCAGCTGCCGGCCGTCGGGGTCGGCGTCGGCCAGCCGCCGGTTCCAGTCCGCGTAGAGGGCGAGCCTGTCCCGGTCGATCCGCCAGCGCCACGGCTGCGTCTCCTGCACCGACGGCGCGTTGAGCGCGGCGAACGTGGCCCGCGTCAGCGACTGGCTGACCGCACCGGTCAGCGGCGCCGCGCCACGGGCGGTGTAGTGGATCGCCACCATGGCGCGCTCCTCGATCGTCCGGCGTCACCTGCCACCCACCACGGTCCCGGGGAGCCGCCGGAACCGGCAGGGGCAAAGGTCCTGTTCACCACGGCCGGCCGAGCGCCCTCCCGGGTGATGACCTTCGGCCCGTGCCGGCCGGTGCGGCGCGGGGTGATGGTGGGACGGTGGGGCCGCCGCGGTCCCCACGGCTGGGTTCTCAGGAGGACGCCATGACATACCGGATCGCCATCAACGGGTTCGGCCGGATCGGCCGGGACTTCATCCGCTGTCTCCTCGACCGCGGGATGCTCGGCGGCGACCTCACCGTCGTCGCGGTCAACGACCTCTACGACACGGCGACGCTCGCCCACCTGCTCCAGCACGACTCGACGTTCGGCCGCCTGCGCGCCGCGGTGGACGTCGACCCGTCCGGCGGCGGCATGACCGTCGGCGGGCAGTACATCGAGGTGCTCCGCCACAAGGACCCGCTGTCCCTGCCGTGGGAGGACCTCGACGTCGACCTCGTCATCGAGTCGACCGGCAGGTTCCGCGCCCGCGACGACGCCGCGGGACACCTGAAGGCCGGCGCCAGGAAGGTCCTCATCTCCGCACCGGGCAAGGAGGTCGACGCGACGATCGTGCCCGGCGTCAACAGCGGCGGCTACGACCCGGCGCTGCACGACGTGGTCTCCGCGGCGTCGTGCACCACGAACTGCGCGGCACCGATGGCGAAGGTGCTGCACGAGGCGTTCGGCATCGAGCAGGGGTACCTGACGACCGTGCACGCCTACACCAATGACCAGATGGTCCTCGACGCGCCGCACAAGGACCCGCGGCGGGCCCGGACCGCGGCCGTCAACATCATCCCCACCAGTACCGGCGCCGCGAAGGCCATCGGGCTGGTCCTGCCCGACCTGGCCGGCAGGCTCGGGGGTGTCGCGCTCCGGGTGCCGGTGGAGAACGGCTCGATGACCGACCTGACCTGCCGGCTGACGCGGCCCGCGACGGCCGCGCAGATCAACGCGGCGTTCGCCGCGGCCGCCGCGGGCCCCCTCGCGGGGATCCTGCGCTACAGCGAAGCGCCGCTGGTCTCCCGGGACATCATCGGCGACCCGTCGTCCTGCGTCTTCGACGCCGGCCTCACCGCCGCCGACGGGCACCTGGTGAAGGTCTTCGGCTGGTACGACAACGAGTGGGGTTACACGAACCGTCTCGTCGACCTCGCCGCGGTCTTCGCCGGGGTCTCCGCCGGGGTCTCCGCCGGGTCCTTCGCCGGGTAGGAGCGCTGACGGGTCGCCGGCCGCGGGGCGGGTAGGAGCCGCCGGCGGCGGCCGGGACGACAGCGCTCCGCCCGGTGGCTAAAGGCCGGCCGCCGTCTGGCGGCGGATCCGGGGCGCCGCTCGGCGGGGGGCCGTCGCATGGTCGCTGTCGGCGAGCCAGGCGGTGAAGATCCGTCGCATCGGCCGGCCGTGGAGCAGGCCGGCGCGGGTGCCGCCCGCTCGCCGGCCGTCTGGCCAGGTGGTGCGGTCGCTGGTGATGTCGTAGTAGCCGTCGATGCGGCCGTGGACCTCCTTGACCCGCCGGAGCGACCGCTGCCGGACCGAGGGCCGCTGGCCGCGCGGCCGGTGACGCGCCTGCCGAGCCGATCGGCAGGCGACCGCCGCACGCGCGGGCACGGGCAGTGGCCGCGCGGGCGGCAACGAGCCCCCCGCCACCGGCTCGGGCGCCGGAGGCACAGGCGTCGGCGGCACGGGCATCGGCGGCACGGGTGACGGAGGGACGGGCGTGGGCGGCACAGGCGTCGGGGGCACGGGCGTCGGGGGCACGGGCGTCGGGGGCACGGGCGTCGGGGGTACACCGGGGCCTTCGTACACCGGACTCACCGGTGTGACGCCGCCGACGACCATCTGGCTCAGCGCCCGCTCCGCGCCGATGCACAGGTCCTCGACGTAGTCGAGGCCGGCCGCCTCGGCCAGGTGTCTCGCCTCCGGGCTGACGGTCCCCGGCTCCAGCCACACGGCGCCGGCACCGGCCGCCACCGCCTCACGAACGATGCCGGGGGCGTCGGCGGCGGGCCGGAAGACGCTCACGATGTCGACATGGCAGGGGATGTCGGCCAGCCGGCCGTAGACCCGCTCGCCGAACAGCCGGACGTCCTCCAGGTTGACCGGGATGGTCCGCCAGCCGTGCTCCTGCAGCATGCGTGGCACCCAGTTCGCGGGCGCGAGCGGGTCGCGGGAGGCTCCGACGACCGCGATCGTCCGCGCTCCGGCCAGGAGTTGCCGCGGGGTACACACTGCCCTCACCTCCAATGCGTGCGGGACCTCGCCCACACCGTCAAGCATTGCCCGGGCCTTCGCCGTCGCACAGGGCGGACGACCCGTTTCCCAGACGTCCGGCCCCGCCGGACGCCGGTGCCGGCGGATGGTGGGCGACGAGCACCGGGCAGTCGGCGCGGTGCAGCAGCCGTAGCCCGACCGAGCCGAGCAGCAGCCCGGCGAACCCGCCGTGGCCGCGGCTGCCCACCACCACGAGCCGAGCCTGCAGCGACCGGTCACACAGCACGTCGGCCGGGTCGCCGGCGACGCCGTGGAACTCCCACTGAACCCGCGGATGCCGCTGCCCCGCCGCCGCGACGCGGGCGGTCGCCGCTTCCTCCAGGACCCGGCGGGTCTCGACCGTGTCGTACAGCACCGGGGGCAGGCCGACGGCCGGCGGCCCGATCGGGGTCTCGATCGCCCGGACCGCGACGACGTCACACTGCCACCGGGCGGCCTCGGCGAAGGCCAGCTCCAGCGCGGCGTCGGCGGACAGCGACTCGTCGACACCGACGAGCACGCCGCCGGACGGGTCCTGCCGGCCGCGCACGACCACGACCGGGCAGGTGGCGTGGGTGGCCACCTGCTGGGCGACCGAGCCGAGCACGGCGGCGACGGCACGGTGACGGCCGCGGGTGCCGACCACGAGCAGCTCCGCGCCCGCGCCGGCCCGGATCAGGACCTCGGCGGGTTGCCCCAGCACGGCCTCGGCGGTGACGTCGAGGCCCGCCGCGACGGCCCCGGCCTCGCGGGCGGCGTCGGCGGCGAGCATCTCGGCCAGGTGTTGCGCGGTCTCGGCCAGGTCGGCGGGCGGCGCGAACGCCGCCGGCACCCGCCAGTGATAGGCCAGCACGACGTGCAGCGACCCGTCCCGCCGCTGGGCGGCGGCCGCGGCCCAACGCACGGCGTCCAGCGACGGCGCCGTGCCGTCGACGCCGACCACGACCTGACCGCTCGCCATCTCACGCCCTTCCCGAGGCCGCGCCACGGCCGGGTGCCGAGGATCGACGGGCCACGCGGGGCGGTGCGGCGTCCGGTACCCCCTGCCCGGCCGGTCCTGGTTCACGCACGGGCCAGGGCGAAATCACCTCCTCCCCCCGGCCGGCGCCGCTGGGTGCCCGGCCGCGTCCCGAGGTGCTGCGGCGCCGGAACCTCGGGGGTGAGCCTCCGGGCGCTAGCCCGCCGGTTCACGCAAGCGATGACGTTTGCCCGGCGGGGACCGGGTCACTGCCGGCTCACCGGGCCGGCAGTGAGGAGATCCGTTGACCAACGCCTCGATCGCCGGCGAGGTCGTGCGTGCCGCCGGGTCCGGCGAGCCGCGCGTGCCGACGGTCACCCCACGATGGCGGCGGCTGCTGGCCGCCCACTACTTCTGGGTCGTGCCCGGGCTCGTGATGCTGGGCCTGGGCCGCTACCGGTACCTGACGCCCCGGCTCTGGCGTGACGAGATCGCGACGTGGAGCGCCGCCGTCCGCAGTGTCCCGGAGCTGCTCCACCTCCTGGGCAACACGGATGCGGTCGCCGGCGGCCACTACCTGTTCATGCACTACTGGATCGCCGTCTTCGGGGACTCCGCCGCGTCGTTGCGGACCCCGTCGCTGCTCGCCATGGCCGCCGCGGCGGCGCTGGTCGCGCTCACCGGCAACCACCTGCACGGGGGCGCCGGCGGCCTCGCCGCGGGACTGCTGTTCGCGGCGATCCCGGCGACGTCCCGGTTCGCTCAGGAGGCCCGCTCGTACGCGTTCGCCACCCTGGCGACCGCCCTGGCCACCTACCTGTTCGTGCGCGCCCTGGACCGGCCGGGCTGGGGACGCTGGGCCTGGTACTCGGCCGCCCTCGTCCTGGTCGGGTACGCGCATCTCGTCGCGCTCCTGCTCTTGTCCGGCCACGCCGTCGCCGTCGCCTGGCTGCTGGCCGTCGACCGGGACCGGCGGCTGCTGCGCTGGCCGGCGGCGGCCGGCCTCGCCGTCGCCGCGCTGTCGCCGTTGATCCTCGTGGCCCGGCACCAGCGCACCACCCAGATCGGCTGGATGCCGGTGCCGGCGGCACCCGACCTCCTGCCGACGCTGACCATGGTCACGGCGTCCACGCTGGTGGCCGGCGCACTGGTCGGCATGGCCGCGGCCGGGTCGCGGCGAGGTCGCACGCGAAGCCTGCTGGTGTGCGCCGGCGGTGTGCTGGCGCCGCCGATCGCGGGTTTCGTCGTGTCCCAGTCCACCCCGATCTGGTGGCCGCGGTACCTGCTGTTCCTGCTCCCGGCGCTCGCGCTCCTCGCCGCACGGGCACTCGCGCGGGCAGCCGTACCGGCGGTCGTCGCCGGTGCCGTCCTCGTCGGTCTGCTCGGCCTGCCGGACCAGCTGGCGATCCGGGGCCCGGCCGGACATGAGGCGGACCGCTACCCGGCCGAGCCGTGGTACACCCCTCCGAACTGGTTCGGCGCCGCGCGAATCGTCCGCTCCGGTCAGCAGCCGGGCGACGGCATCGTCTACGTCGGCGACTCGGACCGCGCCCGCTCGATGTTCATGCTGCGCAGCACGATGGACTATTACCTGCGCACCGACGCCACCCGGCCCAAGGACGTCTACCTGGACAGGTCGGCCGCGCAGATCGGCGGGTTCTGGGCCCGGGAGTGCGCCGACCCGAAGGCCTGCCTCGCCGGGACCGGACGAGTGTGGGTCGTCGCGGTGTCCATACAGGACCATGTCGTCGCCGGGGCGGGGAACGACGCCGGGTTGGCCGCGCTGCGGGGGTACCGGTCCGTGCGGGTCTGGCATCCGGGCGGCCTGACCATCGAGCTGGTGCAGCGCGCCGGCTGACGGAGTTCCCGGCGGCCGGGCGGCAGCGTCAGTCGGCCAGCGGCCCGCTGGCGCGGGCCGTGTCGGCGCCGGCACTGGTGCGCCGTCGCTGTCCATGCTCGCCGTACCAGTCGATGATCAGCAGCGTGGCGTCGTCGGCGAGCACGGGGCCGGCGACCCGCACGACCGCGTCGGCCAGGGCGCGGGTCGCTTCGCGCGGGTGCAGGCCGGCCACCTGCAGCAGCTCGGCGGGCAGGTCGAGCTTCGCGGCCCGACGCTCCCGCACCCCGTCGGTCACGATCACCAGCCGGTCACCGGCCGACAGCCGCAGCTCACCGCTGTCGAACGTCGTGCCGGGCAGCATGCCGAGCGGGATGTTGCGGGGCAGCCCCACCTGCTCGACCTGCCCGTCCCGGACCAGCAGCGGCGGCAGATGCCCGGCGTTGATCAACGTACACACGCCGTGGACCAGATCGATCCGGCCGAGGACGGCGGTGATGAACGTGCTCGCGGCGGAAGCGTGCTCGGCCACCGCGGCGTTCGCGACCTCGGCCTGCTCGACGAGGCCCCGCCCGAGGCGGCGGGTGTTGCGCAGGCTGCCCACGCCCAGCGTGGCGGTCAGCGCGCTCGCGACCCCGTGCCCCATCGCGTCGGTGACGCTGAAGTGCAGCAGGTCGCGCGCCAGGGAGTAGTCGAACGTGTCGCCGCCGATGCCGGCCGCCGGCTCCAGCCAGCCCGACAGGGTGAAGGTACCGGCTTCGCAGGTGAACGCGCCGGGCAGCAGCCGGCGCTGGATCTCGGCGGAGAGGTTGAACGGTGTGGTGCGCTGACCCCATTCGAACAGGTCCGTGTGCCGCCGGTTGGCGATCACCACGAAGCCGAGCAGGTGCGCGATCCGGCCGATCTCCCGCACCGCCCGGGGGTCGGGCTCCTCGGGCAGCACCAGCTCCAGCAGGCCGATCGCCTCGCCGCGCTCCGTGACCGGCGCCCACACCGTCCACCCGTCGTCGCCGTCGAGCACCTGCGGTGTCTGTGTCCGCAGGGCCTGCTCCGTCGGCCCGCCGTCGAACGGCAGCACGGTGGCGATCTCAACACCGCGGCGGTGGCCGGCGCCCGCGGGGTGCTCCTGTGGCACGTACGTCAGCCGGACCAGCGCGCGGCCGCTCAGGTCGGCGATCAGGAACGACGCCGACCGCGCGTCGAGGGCCCTGGCCAGCTCCCGGGTGATCGCCTCGACGGCGTCGACCGGCGCCGCGTCCTCGACCGCGCCGAGCACCGCCGCCATCATCGATGTCCCACCAAGGTCCACTCCCGAATCATACGATCGCGGCAGCATCCGGACACGGTAAGAAGGCGGGGCACCCGCGCGGCCGGACCTCGGGACAACAGCCGCGCGGAGCGGCCCCGACGGATGCTCAGCCGTGGACGCCTCCGGGGCCGGGCAGGTCGGGGTCGCTGGTGCTGTGCGGGAGGTTGATCAGCGTGAGGACGTGGTGCGCGGTGCTGCCGGCGGGTGCGTACAGCCGCAGCGGACCGGATCCGTCCTGACGGTGGCGGTACAGCTCGGCGACGGCGGCGCTGGCGAGGTGGGTGACGCCGGTGAGGCCGACGGTCAGCCGGTGGGTGCCGCCGAGCGTGCGCCGGGCCAGCTCCGCGCGCAGGCGCGTGGCGTGGTGGGCGTCGAGCGGGCCATGGACGGCGATGCGGTTGCTGGGCGCGTCCGGCTGCTCGACGATGCGCATCAGGTCCGCCGCCTGGTGCGCGGCCAGGACGGCACCGTGGCTGATCTGGTCGGCCATGAGCAGGCGGGCCGGGCCTGACAGCCGGCGGTGCACCGTGGCGGTGGTGCCGTGCTCGGCCCCGGTGTAGGAGACCAGGATCGGCCCCGGCGACTCGGACCGGTCCCGATACGTCCTCGCGTCACCGGGGCGTTTGCCGGCATCGTCTGACACCGGCTCACCACGTCGTCGTGGAAACGTACTGCACCACTTGGATGTACCACACCGCCGGGCCGCAGCGGCGCACCCGCACCGGGCGGCCCGCTCATGGCGGCCGGAGCAGCGGCACCGGAACCGGTTCCGGCGCGGCGAGGCAGAGGTACTGGCGCAGGGCATGGGCGTCGGGCGCGGTGGCGGTCGTCAGCGAGGCCGGTCCGGCGAGCGGCACGCGGACGGCGGTGGGGCCGAGCACCTGCGGCGCCCCCGGCGCCACGCCGGGGTGGACGTGCAGCAGCGAACCGGTCGCCCTGGCGGCGCCGAGGACGGCCGGCCCGGCCCAGCCGTCGGCGCCGGGACCGACGTCGAGCCGCTGGCGCAGCAGCGGCCGACCGGCGTAGGTCACCGACGTGCTGACGGTGAGGTCGCCCGGTGCTTCGTCGTGCCGGCCGCAGACGAGTTCGTCGCGCCACAGCAGCGTCGCGCCCTCGCCGGCGTCGACGCTCGCGGCGGTGGTGTGGCGGCAGCCGGCGGCGGCGACGGTCTGCTCGGGCAGCCAGTGCAGCGTCCCGCCGTCGGCGACGGTCACCCGGACGTCGAGGTGCGAGGGTGCGCCCGTACGTGAGGGCAGGGCGATCGACGCGGCGACGGTGCGCAGGCTCAGCCTCGCCCCCGGCCCGACGTCGATGTCCAGTCGCAGGTCGTCGCCGCCGAGCGGGCCGGCCGCGCCACCGACGAGGTGCACGGTGGCCCAGCCGGCGTCGAGGCCCGCGGCGACGCCGGTCTGCCGCAGCAGCAGCGGGGTCTCGCCGCGGAGCTGGGCGAGCCGGGTGCCGCCGCGGCCGTCGGCCTCGGCGACGACCCTGGCGTGCGCCCGCATCAGCCGGTCGCGGCGTGGGCGTGCGGCCGGCCCTCTTGGTGGGCCTGGTGGTGGGCACGTTGGTGGGCTTGGTGGTGAGCGACGAGATGGCGCACCCAGTCGGCGACCGCGGTGGCGTGCGGGTCGGTCGCGATCGACAGGAAGATCGTGGGCAGCTCGCCGCGGCGGGCCCGGGCGTCCCGGTCCATCACCGCCAGGTCGGCGCCGACCATGGGCGCCAGGTCGGTCTTGTTGATGACCAGCAGGTCGGCGGCGGTGACCCCGGGCCCGCCCTTGCGGGGGACCTTGTCGCCGCCGGCCACGTCGACGACGAAGATCTGCTGGTCGATGAGGCCCTTGCTGAAGGTGGCGGTGAGGTTGTCGCCGCCGCTCTCCACCAGCACCAGGTCCAGCGGCCCGAGCATGGACTCCAGCTCCTCGACGGCGTCGAGGTTGGCGGAGATGTCGTCGCGGATCGCGGTGTGCGGGCAGCAGCCGGTCTCCACGGCACGGATGCGTTCCGGCGGCAGGACCGCGTTGCGCTTGAGGAAGTCAGCGTCCTCGGTGGTGTAGATGTCGTTGGTGACCACGCCGAGGCGCAGCTCGCCGCCGAGGGTCCGGCACAGCGCGGCGACCAGGGCGGTCTTGCCCGATCCGACGGGCCCGCCGATGCCGATCCGCAGCGCCCGCCCTCCCTCGGCGGCGCCGGCGAGCGGGGCGTGCGGGTCGACGTCGGGGTGCGGGTGGCTGTGCGGAACGGTCTCGTCGTGGTGGCTGTCAGGACGCAAAGAGACGCACCTCCCAGGTGGCGTGAGTTTCGGCGTGGATGTCGGCCAGTGGTGCGGTGTTCGCCGGCAGGTCGGCGGGCGCGGCGCCCGCCTCGGCGGCCGCGCGGGCGGCGACCTGGTCGCAGGTGGCGGCCAGCCGGGCCAGCAGCGCCTGGGCCTGATACGGGTCCAGGCCCAGGAGTCGTACGGCGGCGCTGGCCGGACCGGTGACGATCCCGTGCGTGGCGACCAGCGCGGTCTGCTCGGTGGTGAGGCCGGCGGCGGCCGCCGTGAGCCCGAGCGCGATCGGCTGGTGGCAGCCGTCGGCGTGGTGCGGAACCTGGGCGAACAGCGGGGACGGCCAGGTGGTCCGGCCGGCCCGCAGCAGCGCCCGCCCCTGCCGGCGGGAGGCGAGCCGCAGCGCCGGCGAGGCGGTGCGGGCGTCGAGCTCCGCGTCGAGCTCCGCCAGGACGGCGCCGAGGGCTACCGTCTCGGCCGCCGCCTGTCTGGTGGCCGCGGCGAAGGCCGCCGTCACGGGGCCGGCGGTGGCCAGCCGGCCGCGCAGGAACGCCTCCAGCTCGGGTATTCCGGTGACCCGCCCGGCGGCCACCGCGGCCTCGAGGCCGCTGGAGTGGGCGTGGCCGCCGGAGGGGAACCGGCCGTCGGCGAGGAGCAGCAGTGTGGTGTCCATGGCGGCTAGAACAGGAAGTACCGCTGGGCCATGGGCAGCTCGGTCACCGGGTCCGGGTCCACCACTTCCCCGTCGATGCGGACGGTGAACGTGTCGGGCTCGACCTCGATGCGCGGCATGGCGCCGTTGTGCGGGAGGTCGGCCTTGCCGCGGGACCGGACGTCCGCGACGGGGACGAGCCGGCGCCGGACGTCCAGCTCCAGCCCCGCCTCGATGGCCGCCGGGGCGACGAACGCGACGCTGGTCGCCGCCGGCACGACGCCGTAGGCACCGAACATCGGCCGCGGCAGGACCGGCTGCGGGGTGGGGATGGAGGCGTTGGCGTCGCCCATCTGCCCCCACGCGATCATGCCGCCCTTGATGACCACGTGCGGACGGACGCCGAAGAACGCCGGATCCCACAGCACCAGGTCGGCGAGCTTGCCGGCCTCCACCGAGCCGACCTCGGTCTCCAGGCCGTTGGCCATCGCCGCACAGATGGTGTACTTCGCGACGTACCGGCGGGCGCGGTGGTTGTCGGCGGCGCCGTCGCCCGGTAGCGCGCCGACGCGGGCCTTCATCACGTGGGCGGTCTGCCAGGTCCGCATCACCACCTCGCCGATGCGCCCCATCGCCTGCGAGTCCGAGCCGATGATCGAGATGGCGCCGAGGTCGTGCAGCAGGTCCTCGGCGGCCATCGTCGAGGGCCGGATCCGGCTCTCCGCGAACGCCAGGTCCTCCGGGATGTCCGGCGACAGGTGATGGCACACCATGAGCATGTCCAGGTGCTCGGCGAGCGTGTTGCGGGTGTACGGCCGGGTCGGGTTGGTCGAGGACGGCAGCACGTTGGGGAGGCTCGCGACGGTGATGATGTCCGGTGCGTGGCCGCCGCCGGCGCCCTCCGTGTGGTACGAGTGGATGGCCCGCCCGTTGATCGCCCGGAGGGTGTCCTGGACGAACCCGGCCTCGTTGAGCGTGTCGGTGTGGATGGACACCTGGACGCCGGAGGCGTCGGCGACGCGCAGGCACGCGTCGATGGCCGCCGGGGTGGTGCCCCAGTCCTCGTGCAGCTTGAACCCGCCCGCCCCGCCGCGCAGCTGCTCCCACATCGCCTCCTCGGAGACGGTGTTGCCCTTGCCCAGCAGCAGGACGTTGACCGGCCACACGTCGAGCGCCTCGTGCATGCGGGCGAGGTGCCAGGCGTTGGAGGTGACGGTGGTGGCCTTGCTGCTCTCCGCCGGGCCGACCCCGCCACCGACGAGGGTGGTGACGCCGCCGGCGAGGGCCTCGGTGACGAGCTGCGGGCAGATGAAGTGCACGTGGGTGTCGACCGCGCCGGCGGTGAGGATCCTGCCGTTGCCGGCGACGATCTCGGTCGACGGCCCGATCACCAGGTCCGGGTGGACGCCGGGCATGATGTCGGGGTTGCCGGCCTTGCCGATCGCCACGATGCGGCCGTCGCGGATGCCGACGTCGGCCTTGACGATCCCCCAGTGGTCCAGGATCACCGCGCCGGTGATGACGGTGTCGGGGGTGCCCTCGGCGCGGGAGGCCCGGGACTGGCCCATCGACTCGCGGATCACCTTGCCGCCGCCGAAGACGGCCTCGTCGCCGCCGGCGCAGTGGTCGGCCTCGACCTCGACGATGAGGTTGGTGTCGGCGAGCCGGATGCGGTCGCCGGTGGTCGGCCCGTACAGGGCGGCGTAGCGCCGCCGATCCAAGAAGCTCACAGTGCACCGCCGCATTCGCCGCGCAGCCCCGGGACGACGCGCGCGCCGCCGAGCGGGACGAGGTCGACCTCGCGGGTGACGCCGGGCTCGAAGCGGACGGCGGTGCCCGCGGGGACGGCGAGGCGCTGCCCCCAGGCGGCCGCCCGGTCGAACCGCAGACCGGGGTTGGCCTCGGCGAAGTGGTAGTGGGAGCCGACCTGGACGGGCCGGTCGGCGGTGTTGGTCACCATGAGTGTGGTGACCGGACGGCCGGCGTTGATCTCGACATCACCGTCGCCCGGCAGGACCTCGCCGGGGATCACGCGATCGGGTGGTGCACCGTCACCAGCTTGGTGCCGTCCGGGAACGTGGCCTCCACCTGCACCTCCTTCAGCATCTCGGGGATTGCGTCGAGCACGTCGTCGCGGGTCAGCACGTGCCGGCCGGCCTCCATGAGCTCCACGACGGTGCGGCCGTCGCGGGCGCCCTCCAGGAGGAAGGCGGTGATGACGGCCACCGCCTCGGGATGGTTGAGTCGCAGGCCGCGGTCTCGGCGGCGCTGCGCCACGTCGGCGGCGACGTGGATGAGCAGGCGTTCCTGCTCGTGCGGGGTCAGGAACACGATGGTCTCCAGGTCATACGGACAGTGCCTGCCGGACGGCGGAGCGGGCGTCGTCGCCGCCCTGGCCGGTCGAGGTGACCCTGCCTGCTTCGAGGACGTAGTACCGCTGGGCCGCCGCGAGCGCGAAGCCGACGTGCTGCTCAACGAGCAGGACCGACACGCCGCCGCGGGCGGCGACGGCCAGGATCGTGCGTTCGATCTCCGCGACGACGGTCGGCTGGATGCCTTCGGTCGGCTCGTCGAGCAGCAGGACGCGCGGCCCGGTGACGAGCGCCCGGGCGATGGCGAGCTGCTGGCGCTGCCCGCCGGACAGCAGCCCGGCGCGGCGGCCGAGCAGGCCCGCCAGGGCCGGGAACAGGTCGAGGGCCTCGGCGACCGCCGCCTTGCCGCCGGGGCGGCCGTCCGCGACCAGCTGGAGGTTCTCGGCGGTGGTCAGGTGCGGGAAGGACTGCTGGCCCTGCGGCACGTACGCCATGCCGCGGGCGACCCGTTGGTGCGGCGCGAGGCCGGTGATGTCCTCGCCGTCCAGGCGGATCGTGCCCTGTCTCGGCTTGAGCAGCCCGATGGCGGCGCGCAGCAGGGTGCTCTTGCCGGCGCCGTTGTGGCCGAGCACCGCGGCGACGCCGCCGGCCGGCACCTCCGCGGATATGCCGTGCAGGACGGTGCTGCGCCCGTACCCGACATGGATGTCGTCGAACTGGAGCATCAGGCCTCCTGGACGGCGGGTTCGGGGGCGTGTCCCAGGTAGACCTCCTGGACCTTCGGATCGGCCTGCACCTGCGCGACCGTGCCTTCGGAGAGCACCTTGCCGACGTGCATGACGGTGACGGTGCGGGCGTACCGGCGCAGGAAGTCCATGTCGTGCTCGATGACGACGACGGTGCGGTCGCGGGCGACGACGCCCAGCAGCTCACCGGTGGCGTCGCGTTCGTCGTGGCTCATGCCGGCGACCGGCTCGTCGAGCAGCAGCAGCTGGACGTCCTGGACGAGCAGCATGCCGATCTCCAGCCACTGCTTCTGCCCGTGGGCGAGGGTGCCGGCGAGGCGGTCCCGCTGCGCGGTGAGCCCGATCGTCTCCAGGGCCCGCGCCACCTCGTCGGGGACGCCGCGGCGGCGGCGCAGCAGGGTGAGCGGGCCGCGGCCCGCACCGGCGGCGATGTCGAGGTTCTGCAGGACCGTCAGCTCCTCGAACACCGTCGCGGTCTGGAACGTGCGGCCGACGCCGAGCCGGGCGATGCGGTGCACCGGACGGCCGAGCAGCTCCCGCTCGCCGAAGCACACCGAACCGGTCGCCTTGACCAGGCCGGTGACGGCGTCGACCAGCGTGGTCTTGCCTGCGCCGTTGGGTCCGATGAGGAACCGGATGTCGCCGGGCTGCACGTCGAGGCTGACGCCGTCGACCGCGGCGAAGCCGTCGAACACCACTCGCAGGTCACGGATCCGCAGTCCTTCAAGAGCGTCACTCATGCCGGCACCTCCTGTGCGGGGACCTCCTGTGCTGGGGCCTTCTGTGCGGGGGTCTTCTCCGATGCGCGGCGGGCGCGAACCATCCGGACCAGCGACGCCAGCCCGCCCGGCAGGAAGGCGACCACGAGCACGAACAGCAGCCCCTGCAGGTAGGTCCAGGCGGCCGGGAACTGCTCCGACAGCGTGGTCTTCGCCCACGCCACGGCGACCGCGCCGAGCACCGGGCCGAGCAGCGTCGCCCGGCCGCCGACGGCGACGCCGATGACGAACTCGATCGACGGCACGATGCCGATCAGCGCCGGGTTGATGATGCCGACCGCCGGCACGAACAGCGCCCCGGCCAGGCCCGCCATACCCGCGGCGGTGACGAAGGCGACGAGCTTGACGTTGGCGGGGTCGTAGCCGAGGAAGCGGACCCGCTCCTCGGCGTCGCGCACCGCGACCAGCAGCTCGCCGTAGCGGCTGTGCATGAGCTGGCGGACCACGACCAGCAGCAGCAACAGGACGCCGGCGATGATGAAGTACACCATCCGCTGGTTGACCGGGTCGTCCAGGTCGTAGCCGAAGAAGCCCTGGAAGTCGGTGAGCCCGTTGGTGCCGCCGGTGGTGCCCTGCTGGCCGATGAGGAAGATCGCCATGGCGGCCGCGAGCGCCTGCGACAGGATCGCGAAGTAGGCGCCGCGCACCCGGCGGCGGAAGACGAGCGAGCCGAGCAGGAACGCCACCGCCATCGGCAGGAGCACGGCGGCGGGGATGGCGAAGTACGGGCTGGCGAACGGTCGCCACCACCACGGCAGCTCGTCCAGCTGCCCGTACAGCTCCATGAAGTCCGGCATGTTGCCCGGACCCGCGTCGGCGAGCTTGAGATGCATCGCCATCGCGTAACCGCCCAGCCCGAAGAACACGCCCTGGCCGAGGGTGAGCAGCCCGCCGCGCCCCCACGCCAGGCCGATGCCGATCGCGACCATCGCCAGGCACAGGTACTTGGCCAGCA
This sequence comes from Dactylosporangium sp. NPDC050588, assembly GCF_040654975.1. NCBI lineage: Bacteria > Bacillati > Actinomycetota > Actinomycetes > Micromonosporales > Micromonosporaceae > Dactylosporangium > Dactylosporangium sp. NPDC050588. The sequence goes on from NZ_JBFAJA010000076.1 coordinate 65,171, forward strand.
GCCCGAGCCGGAAGTCGGAGAGCGCGAACGGGGCGACGGCGAACAGCAGCACCGCACCGGCGGCGAAGCCCGCGCCCGCCCGTACGGACGCACCCTTCGCGAGAAGGCGGTTCATGTAAGGCTCCGGGTGCGTAGGGTGAACAGCCCCTGGGGCCGCCACTGCAGGAACGCCACGATGGCGATGAACACGCCGACCTTCGCCACGCTCACCGTGGTCGAGTACTCCACTGTGGACTGCAGGACGCCGAGCACGAAGGCGACGATCACGGTGCCCTTGAGCTGGGCGATCCCGCCGACCACCACGACGAGGAACGCGTCGATGATGATGTTGGTGCCCATGGTCGGGCCGATCGGGCCGAGCAGGGTGAGCGCCACCCCGGCGACCCCGGCGAGGCCGGAGCCGATGAAGAAGGTCAGCCGGTCGACCCGGCCGGTCGGGATGCCGGAGACCGCGGCGAGGTCACGGTTCTGCACCACCGCGCGGATCCGCCGGCCCAGGGAGGTGTACCGCAGAGCCAGCGTCAGCGCCGCCACGGCGAGCAGCGCGAGGGCGAGGATGAACAGGCGGTTGTTCGCCAGGACCAGGTCGCCGACGATCTTGATGTTGCCGGTGAGCAGGTCGGGGGCGCGGGTCTGCACGTTCGGGGCGCCGAAGATGTCCCTGGCCGCCTGCTGCAGGATCAGCGAGACGCCCCAGGTGACCAGCAGTGTGTCCAGCGGGCGGGCGTAGAGCCGGCGGATGAGCAGGGTCTCCAGCACCACGCCCATCGCCCCCGCGATGAGGAACGCGACCGGCAGCGCCACGAGCAGCGAGAGCCCGGCGACGGTGATGACCTGCTGCAGCACGAACACGGTGTACGCGCCGGTCATGATGAACTCGCCGTGGGCCATGTTGATGACGTTCATCTGGCCGAAGGTGAGGGCCAGGCCGAGCGCGATGAGCAGCAGTACAGCACCGATGCTGACGCCGGTGAACAGTTGACTGACGATGACCATCGGAAACGTCCGTTCGGATGCGGGCGGGGGTGGCGCAGGACGGGCCGGGCGGCGCCCCCCGGGCCGGGGGGGGGGGGGTAAGGTAGAGTAGACCTAATTAA
>NZ_JBFAJA010000077.1:0-65852 GCF_040654975.1 Dactylosporangium sp. NPDC050588
GCGGCGCGGGCGGCGCGGGCGGCGCGGGGGCGGCGCGGGCGGCGCGGGGGCGGCGCGGGGGCGGCGCGGGCGGCGCGGGGGCGGCGCGGGCGGCGCGGGCGGCGCGGGCGGCGCGGGCGGCGCGGGGGCGGCGCGGGCGGCGCGGGGGCGGCGGGGGCGGCGCGGGCGGCGCGGGGGCGGCGCGGGCGGCGCGGGGGCGGCGCGGGCGGCAACGAGCGACACAACGGCAAGCAGGCAGTCAGGGCGGGACGCGCGGCACTCCCCCGACCAGCCACGCCCCGAGCAGCTCCGTCGCCGGCAGCTCCGTCGCCAGGGACGCCGGCGACCTGGCTGTGGCCCATGCCCGCCGCCGATCACACTCGGGCGAGGCAGCGGCATCCATGGACGGTAGGCGCGTTGCGACGGCAGCCGCGCACCGGCAGACGGCGAAGCCAGCCCGGCCGACCAGGGCATAGTCGCCCACCGGGAACGACAGCACGGCAGCGCCGGCCACAGGCACCCGCGCGACCGGCCCGGCCGCGTCGACCCGCGTCCAGCGGACACAACGGCACCGCGTCCGCCAGCAGGAACCACAGCCCGACCCACCCCGGCCGACCAGCGCCAAGTCGCCGACCGGCAGCACGGCGACGCCGACCGCCAACACCCACACGCGACCAGCCGGCCGATGGCACCCGCGCGACCAGTCCGGCCGCGTCGAGCACGTACAGCGGACACAACGGCACCGCGTCCGCCAGCAGCGCCCACAGCCCGACCCGGCCCGGCCTACCAGCGCCAAGTCGCCGACCGGCAGCACGGCGACGCCGACCGCCAGCACCCACGCCCGACCGGCCGGCCGATGGCACCCGCGCGACCAGTCCGGCCGCGTCGACGCACGTCCAGCGGACACAACGGCACCGCGTCCGCCAGTAGGGACCGCAGCCCGGCCCGCCCGGCCGACCAGGGCTTGGCCGCCGACCGGAAACGACAGCACGGGGACGCCCGCCGCGGACACCCCGCACGACCAGGCCAGCCGTGGACACCCCGCGTGACCGGTCCGGCTGCGGCGACGCACGTGCAGCGAGCACAACGGCACCGTGTCCGTCGGGAGAGCCCGCGGCCCGACCCGCCCGGCCAACCGGTGGGGCGGGTCGGGCCCGTGCCTCGTCAACCGAACCGCGTGCGGCGCGCCCTCAGGCGTTCAGAGCCTTCAAGAATGCCTCGGCGATCAGGCCGGCGCCTTGGACGAGATGCAGCACGCGGCGCCACCGCGCACCGGCAGACAGCGACGCCCGCCCCGCCGACCAGGGCGAAGCCGCCGACCGGGAACGACACACAGCGACGCCGGCCGTGGGCACCCGCGAGAACAGTCCAGCCACCGTCGACGCCGTATAGCGGACACAACGGCACCCCCGTCCGCCAGCAGCGCCCGGTAGCCCGACCCGCCCGCCGAACCCGGGTGGTGCCTGGGCCGCGTCGACCGAACCCGCGTCCGGCGCGCCCCTCAGGCGCTCAGGGTCTTCAGGGAGACCTCGGCGATCGGGCCGGTGACGTCCTGGCCGGCGCCTTCGACGTAGACGCAGTACGCGACGCCGCCGCGATCGGCAGACGGCGATGCTAGCCCCGCAGACCAGGGCGTAGCCGCCGACCGGGAACGACAGCACGGCAGCGCCGGCCGCCGGCGCCCACGCGATCAGTCCGGCCGCGTCGACGCACGTACAGCGGACACAACGACACCCCGCCCGCCAGCAGCGACCGCAGCCCGACCACCCGGCCGCGCCGCTGACTGGAAACGACAGCACGGCGACGCCGGCCGTGGGCACCCGCGCGACCGGTCCGGCCACGTCAACCCGCGTACGGCGGGCACAGCTGCACCCGCGTCCGTCAGCAGCGCCCGCGGTGCGACGCGCCCGGCGAAGCGGCGGGCCGGGTGGTGCCTGGGCCGCGTCGACCGAACCCGCGTGCGGCGCGCCCCTCAGGCGCTCAGGGTCTTCAGGAAGGCCTCGGCGATCGGGCCGGTGACGTCCTGGCCGGCGCCTTCGACGTAGACGCAGTACGCGACGCCGCCGCGGACGCCGACGGACATGGTCGGGACGGTCAGCGTGCCGGTGACCGGTGGGCCGTCGGCGGCGGGTGGGCCGGGGGAAGGCTCGGTGAGCAGGACCGGCTGGCGCCACTGGCCCCGGGAGGCCGCCGCGGCGGCGCCCGCGTAGACGAGGGGCGAGCCGACGACGCCGGCCGCGGTGGCCTTGCCGGTGTACATGTCGGCGCCGAGCTTCCATAAAGCGCCGAAACCGGCCGCGGCGCCGTCGACGCCGAGCGGTGGGCTGGGCAGCTCGGCCTGGAAGGCGAGGTTGTAGCCGGCGGCGTCGGGGCCGTTGGCGGCGGCGAGCACCGCGCCGTCGGCGACCCGGACCGCGACCAGCGCCGAACGCTTCGTGGTCGCCGCCAGGGCGGCCTCCGCCGCCTGCTGCGTCTTCACCTCGATCGTCGTGCGCACCCGGGCCCCGTCGACGGCGGACGCGGTGTACAGGACCTTGTCGGCCGGCTTCGCCCCTTGCGGGTCGGCCGCCACGATCTCGACCCGGGGCGTGCCGCGCAGGGCGGTGTCGTAGCGGCGCTGCAGCCCCGTGAGCCCGGTGATGTCGCCGGCCTTCAGCACGCCGCCGCCGGCGTCGATCAGCTCCTTCGTCGCCGGGCCGGACGTGCCCAGCAGCGCCCGCCCGAACGTGCGGGTCAGCGGCAGGGACAGGGTGCCGGCCCGGGTGGCGATCCCGTCGGTGGCGGCGAGGTCCCGCTCGATCTCGGCGTAGTCGGTCTGGCGCAGCGTGACGAGGTCGACGAACGCGTCGGGCTTCGCGGCCGCGAGCCGCCCCGGCAGCGCCGAGGTGTCGACGTCGACCCGCACGGACCGGAACACCAGGTCGAGCCGCTGGACGAGGGCGTTGACGTCGCGGACCAGCCGCGGCTCGACCCCGATGTGCACGACGGGGATCTCCGACACGATCGGCGTGCCGTCGGCGGCGAGGACGACCCCGCGGTTCGCCGGGGTGGAGCGCAGCGTCAGCCGCCGGCCGTCGGGCAGGTCGGGATGCACGACGGCCGGGCCGAGGTAGACCGCCCACCGGCCGTCGATCCTGCGGGCGTCGACGGTCGTCTCGTATGCCCAGTGCCGGCCGTCGGGCAGCGTCCAGTCGACGCCGAGCCTGGTGCTGGCGTCGTCCTTGCGCACGGTCGCCGCGCCGCTCCTCGTCAGCGCGGGCCGGCGGGCCGCGAGGTCGCCCTCGGTGCCCGCCAGCAGCTGCTTGGCGGCGTCGGCGGCCAGGGGCTGCCCGGCCGGCGTGCGCAGCTCGACGCCCGTGAGGTCGGCCCGCTGCCACCCGGCGACGAACGCGGCGAACGGATCCTCGGCCGGCTTGTCACCCGTACAAGCGGCGGAGGCAGCCAGGAGCGCCGCCACCAGCACCAGTCTCACGTGTCGCAGCATCCGCGCCTTCCCCCGTGTCGTCGTCCGCCTCCTGTAACTTCATCGGCCGTGCCCGAGGTTGGAGTTCTGCGGTGTGGTGCCCGTCACATCGTCACGCCGTCAGGCGCGACACCGAGCGCATCTTGTTCATCGCGTCGAGGGCGGCCACCTTGTACGACTCGGCGAGCGTCGGGTAGTTGAAGACGGCGTCGACGAGGTAGTCGACGGTGCCGCCGCAGCCCATGACGGTCTGGCCGATGTGGACGAGCTCGGTGGCCCCGGTGCCGAAGACGTGCACGCCGAGGATGCTGCGGTCCTCCGGCGAGACGATGATCTTCAGCATGCCGTACGAGTCGCCGATGATCTGCCCGCGGGCGAGCTCACGGTAGCGGGAGATGCCGACCTCGAACGGGATGTTGTTGTCCGTGAGGTCGTCCTCGGTACGCCCGACGAAACTGATCTCGGGAATCGTGTAGATGCCGATCGGCTGGAGCAGCTGCATGCCGCGCACCGGCTCGTCGCACGCGTGGTGGGCGGCGAGGCGGCCCTGCTCCATCGAGGTCGAGGCGAGGGCCGGGAAGCCGATGATGTCGCCGACGGCGTAGATGTGCGGCACCTCGGTGCGGAAGTGCTCATCGACGGTGATCCGGCCGCGCTTGTCGGCCTCCAGGCCCGCCTTCTCCAGGCCGATCTGGTCGGCGGCGCCCTGCCGGCCCGCGGAGTACATGACGGCGTCGGCGGCGATCCGCTTGCCGCTGGCGAGGACCGCGACGGCGGTGCGGCCGTGCCGCTCGACGGCGGCGACGGACTCGCGGAAGCGGAACGACACCGACAGGTCCCGCAGGTGGTACTTGAGAGCCTCGACGATCTCCAGGTCGCAGAAGTCGAGCATGCGGTCGCGCCGCTCGACCACGGTGACCTTGGTGCCGAGGGCGGCGAACATGGACGCGTACTCGATGCCGATGACCCCGGCGCCGACGACGACCATCGACGCGGGGATCTTGTCGATGTTGAGGATGCCGTCGGAGTCGATGATCGTCGTGTCGTCGAACTCGACACTGTCGGGCCGGGCCGGCCGGGTGCCCGCGGCGAGAATGATCTTCTCGGCGGACACCAGCGACGAGTGCCCGTGCTCGTCGGAGATCGACAGCGTGTGCGGGTCGACGAAGACGCCGGTGCCCTGCAGCAGCTTCACCCGGTTGCGGGCCAGCTGGCTGCGGATGACCTCGATCTCCCGGCCGATCACGTGCTGCGTGCGCGCGCCCAGGTCGCCGACGGTGATGTCGTCCTTGACGCGGTAGCTCTGCCCGTACATCTCCCGCTGGCTCAGGCCGGTCAGGTAGAGCACCGCCTCGCGCAGGGTCTTGCTCGGGATGGTGCCTGTGTTGATGCAGACACCACCGATCATGTGGCGCCGCTCGACGACGGCGACCCGCCGGTCGAGCTTCGCGGCCGCGATGGCCGCCTTCTGCCCGCCGGGGCCGGAACCGAGCACGAGGACATCGAAGTCGTACATGAACGACAGTGTCCAGTGCGCTGGCAAGCGCCGTCCAGACGATCGGGACTATGGTCGTCCGCGTGAAACGACTTCTTCGCAACCTGGCTACCCGGCTCGGCGGCCGGCCGGCCGCCCCCGCGCCCACGCAGCCGGTGCCCACGCCACCCCGCTCGGCGCCGGCCGGCAGGGCGACGCTGCACAAGCCGGGACCGCCGCCGAAGCACGTCAGCGACAAGCTGCTGCAGTACGCCCCGCAGCTCGACGGCGCCGCCGACCCCGGCGAGGTCGTGTGGACGTGGGTGGAGTACGAGGACGACCCCAACCAGGGCAAGGACCGGCCGGTCCTCGTCGTCGGGCGCAAGGGCACGGAGCTCGTCGGGCTGATGCTGTCCAGCCAGAGCGAGCGCGACGGCCAGCGCAACTGGCTCGCCCTCGGGCCCGGCTCGTGGGACCGCGACCAGCGGCCCAGCTGGGTCCGCCTCGACCGGGTCCTGACCGTCGAGGAGCACGGCATCCGTCGTGAGGGCGCCATCCTCGACCGGGAGCGCTTCGACCTGGTCGCCGAGCGGCTGCGTTCCTCGTACGGCTGGGACTGAAGTACGGCTGGGACTGAAGTACGGCTAGGACTGAAGTACGGCCGGGACTGAGTACGGCGGGGACCGACGCCGGCCGTCAGGTCTGGGGCTGGGGCTGGGGCTGGAACACCGGCAGCATCTTGGCCAGCTCGTCGCGCATGAGGGCGGCGGCCTCGTCGAAGCTGTCCACCACGGTGGCGGCCTCGTCGGTGCCGTCGCTGCCGACGAAGCGCCACGTGCCGTCGGTCGCCGACGCGAGGGTCGCCCGGGCCGGGGCGTTGCCGCGGGCGACGTCCTGCACGGTCGAGGTGTTGAACGTGGCGACGGCGGGCCGGTGCCGGTGCAGGAACCGGTCCGCGATCCCCAGCAGCGGCTCGCGCACGTCGACATCGGCGCCGATCGGGGTGATGTCGTAGCAGCGGTACGCGCGGGCGGCGACCAGGAACCGGGTCATCTCCGCCTCGAACAGCAGCGCCCCGTCGGCGTGGTCCTCCGCGGTCAGGCCGACCTGCACGAACGCGCGCGGCCGGTGCAGCCCGGCGGCGACCGCGGCGACCGCCGGCGCCATCTCCAGCTTCTGCCCGTCGACGGGCGCGGCCAGGTGGCGCAGCAGCAGCGACCCGAGCCCGGCGCTGAGGACCGCGTCGGCCCGGTCGGCGTCGGTCAGGCCGAGCAGCCGGGGCGCCTCGCCCGGCTGACCACCGCTGGCCAGCAGGAACGACAGTTCGGCGGCGGTCATGCTCAGCTGTTCCGTGGTCCCGTCCATGGCGTCCACTCCCGTCGCGATCGTCCGTCGTCGTGGTGCTCAACGCCGGGCACGCGATCACGTCACGCGTTCTTGGACGACCGGTTGTTTTTCGACTTGGTACCGGTCGGCGCCGGCGACAGGCCGCAGAACGCCTCGATCCGGTCCGCCCCGCCCGCGGCGGCGGTCAGCACGTTCAGGTCCGCGGGATCCATCGGCTTGCGGTGCGGGTCGTCGCGGACCTTCTGCCACTCGCCGCAGAGCTTCCGCATGTCCTTGCCGGCCGTGGCGGTCGGGGCCGCCGGGCTCGGGGTCACCGCCGGCTCACTGGACCGCTGCGCGGCGGGTGTGGTCGGCGGCACGGTCCGCACGGTCCGGGTCGGTGCCGCGGGCGCGGGCGCGGGGTCGTGGTCGGGGACCTGGTCGATCCAGTCGTGCGCGGCGCTTTGCAACGGCGCGGGCAGCCTGCCGGCACCGGCGGCGATCCCGGCCCCGGCCAGCACGCCGGCCGTCAGCGCCGCCGCGAGCACCGCGGCCCGCCGCCTGGGCGGCCCGGCCCGCCGCGGCGCCACCGGCGCACCGGCGCCGCCGGCGGCGAACTCCCGCCGGAACGCGTCCACCGCGGCCTGCTCCCCCGCCAGCTCCCCGGGCCGCGCCGGACCGGCCGCCGCCCGGAGCAGCCCCTCGAGCGGCGAGTCCCCGGCGTTGCCGGTCCGGCCCGGTTCGCCGCGCCCGCGACTCCCGCCTTGCCCGTTGCCGCCGCCGCCGCGGTCACCGGTCTCGCGACGTCCGGGGCCGCTGTGGCCTCCGGTCCCGCTGTGGCCGCCGGTCTCACGACGGCCGCGGTCGCCGGGGCCGGAGGGGCCGCCGGATTCGCCGGTCATGCGCTCGAGGAGTCGCTGCGCCTCCGCCTTCGCCAGCGCCCGCCGGCGCCACCAGCCCAGCATCAGGCACCTTCCAGGTGGGCGTGGGGAAGATCGGCGCCCGCGCCGGTGGTGCCGGCGGGGACGCGGCGGGCGCTGACCTGGGGGTGCGCGGCGAGGCGGCGCAGGCCGCGCATGGCGGCGATGCGGACGGCACCGGGGCGTTTGCCGAGGACCTCGGCGGTGCCGGCGACGTCGAGACCGGCGACGACGCGGAGCAGGACCGCCTCGGCCTGGTCCTGGGGCAGCTCGCCGATGAGCCGCAGCGCCCACTCGGTGCCGGCGTGCTCGATGACCTCGGCGGCCGCGTCCGGGGCGGGGCGGCCGGACTCGACGTGGTCGCGGCTCTCCTCCCGGCGGCGCCAGACCCGGCGGCCGTCGTCGATGGCGCGGTGCCGGGCGATGCGAAACAGCCAGACCCGGAACGCGGTCGGGTCCCCCCCGAAGCGTGGCAGGTCCCTGACGACCTGGAGCCACGTCTCCGACGCCACGTCCTCCGCCGCATCGCCGCACACCGCGTGCAGGTACCGTAGGACCGCCGGCTGCAGGGCGCGCCACAGCACGGCGAAACCGGTCTCGTCACCGCTGGCCGCCGCCCGTAACGGCGCGGCAAGGTCGGCGTCACGCACCGGCGTCGCCGACCGGGTGTAACGCGTCGCGAGCGCGGGCCGCCCCTTCGGGGACGAGCACCATCCGCGCATCGAGGGGGATCACCGTTGAGGGACCGACTGCCGCACCGAACAGGGCCGTGGGAGCGGACATGACCGACGCCTTCGCGACCGCGACCGTCGACGGCTGTGTCGTGGTCACCCCGACCGGGGCGCTCGACGTCGCCACGTCGCCCGCGCTGCACACGTGGGTGCACCGCTGCCTGGACGAGGGAGCGACGCTGCTCGTGCTGGACCTGTCGGAGGTGGAGTTCATCGACTCCACAGCATTGCGGGTCCTGGTGTCAGTACACAAGCGGTTGCGGGAAACCGAATCGGGTGGATTCGCGGTGGTCTGCCCGCATGCCCGCATCCGCCGGATCTTCGACCTGACCGCGCTCGACCGCGTCTTCACCCTCACCGACACCGTCGACGAGGCCGTCATCGCCCTCAAGGCGCCCTGACAGCAGCCCTGACCGAGGCCGCGCCGAGGGGCTGATGAGGCCCTGCGCGGCACCGGCGTCACTGGTGGGTGGCGCCGGCGTCGGTACCGGTCGGCGCCGCCTGCGGATGGCGCAGGCCGGGATGGCCAGGCGGCAGGCTGCGCCGCAACACCCACCAGCTCACGGCCAGGCACGCCGCGACCAGGGGCCAGGTCAGCACCACCTGCGCGGTGGCCAGCCACACCACGTGACCGGTCCACCACAGCGGCACGAAGATCAGCAGCCGCACCAGGTACTGGCAGACCCACACCCAGCTCGCCGCCTGGTACGCCCGCAGCAGCGCCGGGTCGCGCCGCCACCTGGCCTTCTGCCCCAGGACGGTGCCGACGATCAGGCCCAGGAACGGCCACCGGACCAGGATGCTGCCGGCCCACGCCAGGGCGCTCGCCGCGTTCGTCAGCAGCCGGACCAGGAAGAAGTCCTCGGCCCGGCCGGTGCGCAGCGCCACGATCGCGCCCAGGCAGACCAGCAGCAGGCTGACGACGGTCGCCGCGGGCGGGCGCCCCTGCCGCAGCCGCCAGACGGCCACGGCCGCGCCGGCGAGCACCGCGATCCCGGCCCCCAACGCGATCGACCGGCCGCCGGCGAGCCAGCCCGCCACGAACCCGGCGACAGGGACGACGCTGTCGAGCGCCGCTCGCCGCCCACCGAGCAGGGTGGCGAGTGACTCGTCCCCGTTGTGCACCGTCCACACCTTTCAGCGGCCAGACCCAGGTAAGCCTGCCCTATCATGCCCGGTGCTGGACTGAGAGTCACGATCGCGGCAGGGTGTCCGGGTCGATGAGGGCGGTCGCGTCCTCGCCGCCGATGTCCTGGCGCAGCTGGTCGAGCCGGCCGAGCAGGCTGACGGAGTCGAGGACCGCGACCGCGCTCGGGAACACTTGGTGGGTGCGCTCCACGGCGCCGGTCAGCTCCTCCCGCAGCAGCGTGTCGTCGGTCTCCTTGCCGGCGAGGAGGTCCTCGAGCAGCGCCGCGATCGACCGCAGCAGCGCGGCGAGGGTCTGCCGGTCCAGGGCCGGCGGCTGCCCCGGCCGGTCGTACAGCCGGTCGACGGCCAGCGACACCGACCTGATCTGCAGGCTGATCCGGACCAGGAACACCTGCTCCTCGTGCAGGGCGACGACCCGCTCCCCGAGCCGGACGGCGGCGACGTTGAGCCGGGCCGTCTCCTCGACCGCGGCGACCTCGGCCGCGGCGGCGGTGCTCAGGTCGGTCAGCCCCCGCGACGCCGGGATCCAGTCGTGCCTGTCCCGGGCGTCCAGCGGCGGGGTCCCGTCGCGGCGGTCGAGCTCGTCGGCGATGTCCCGCAGCACCGACACGCACCCCGCCGCCCAGACGGAGATGGCCTCGCAGGCCTGCCGCAGGCGCGGCCGCTCCGGCACGACCACGGCGACGACCAGCCCGACCACGCTGCCGATGGCGACGTCGATGAAGCGCCATTGCCCGTACCCCTTGGCGACCGGCGCCAGCATGATCACCGCCAGCACCGCGATGGTGAGCTGGTTGCGCGCGAGCGGGGTGTTGGTGACCCGCCGGGCCAGGGCCAGGGCGCCGAACGCGGCGAGGGCGAGCGACCACCAGCTGAGGCCGAGGAACTTCACCCACCCGATCGCGACGGCCGTGCCGACCAGGTTGGCGAAGAGCAGCTGCACGCCGGTGGCGATCGAGCCGTACACACTGGCCTGGAGCGTCAGGATCGCGACGATCGGGGCGAAGAGCACCGCGACGTTGTCACCGAGCTGGCGGGCGAGGACCCAGGCCGTGGTCGCCGCGACGGTCGTCTTGACGACGGTCAGCCAGCTCGGGCGGCTCTTCGGCACGCTGGCCAGCAGCACGCCGAGCGGCTCGGTGACCGACGCACGCTTCGACCTGGCCGGATCCACGGAACCTAAGCCTACCGGCGCACCCGATAAGGTCGCAGCGTGCGCAGCTACGACCACCCCAACCTGTTCAACTTCCGCGACCTCGGCGGCTACACCGGCACCGGCGGCCGGACGGTGCGCTGGCGCCGGCTCTTCCGATCGGACTCGCTCAGCCGGATCGACCCCGCCGACGCCGCGTCGTTCACCGCGGTGGGGGTGCGCACCGTCATCGACCTGCGCCGCCCGCGGGAGATCGCCCGCGACGGGCGGGTGCCCGAGTTCCCCGGCCTCGCCTACCACCACCTGCACCCCGAGCACGCCGAGTGGGAGGACGCGACCGACCACGACGAGCCCAGCGACGCCCGCTGGCTGGCCAACCGGTATCTCGACATCGCCTACACCGGCGCCGCCGCGATGGTCGCCGCGGTCGCCGTGATCGCGGAGGCCGACAACGCGCCGGTCGTCGTGCACTGCACCGCCGGCAAGGACCGCACCGGCGTCGTGTCCGCGCTGACCCTCGGGGCGCTCGGCGTCGCCGAGGACGACATCGCCGAGGACTACGCGCTCACCGCCGGCGCGACCGGCCCCGCCATGGCGTACCTGCGCCGGATCAACCCGGAGATCGCGAAGATGCCGGAGCGGTACCTGGCCGCGCCCGCCGAGGCGATGCGGCTGTTCCTGCGCGACGTGCACGGCCGGCACGGCTCCGTCCGCGGGTACCTGCTGGAGATGGGCCTGCCGGAGACGCACCTCACGGCGCTGGAGGAGCACCTGCTGGAGCCATGAATCTGACACCGCCGTGTCACCTGCGGGCCGTTACCGTAAGGGCATGATCGGCTCCACCGGATGGGCGGCCCCCGAAGCACTGCGTGCCGAGGGCGTCCAGCGTCGCACCAGCACCCCCGCCAAGTCGCTGACCGAGCCCCGCACGGCGGCCGGCCGCGATCCGGTCGCCGTGATCGCCGCCTCCAACGCTGAGCGCGTCGCCGAGCTGGTGCCGATCCGCGTCGGCCGCATGATCAGCTCCCCGTTCGCGTTCCTGCGCGGCTCCGCCGCCGTCATGGCCGCCGACCTCGCCGGCGGCGCCGACACCGGGCTCCACGGGTATATCTGCGGCGACGCGCACGCGGCCAACTTCGGCTTCTTCGCCTCGCCGGAGCGGCGGCTCGTGATGGACGTCAACGACTTCGACGAGACCGTCGTCGGGCCCTGGGACTGGGACCTCAAGCGCCTCACCGCCAGCATCGTCAGCGCCGGCCGGGAGGCGGGCCTGCCGGAGGACGAGTGCCGCGACGCCGCCCGCGACTGCGCGACCGGTTACCGCACGGCCCTCGCCGAGCTCGCCGACATGTCGCTGCTGGAGGCGTACTACCTGACCACCGACCACTCGACGCTGGAGCACTTCGGCATCGGCGACCTCGCCGACGTCTTCGACCGGGTCCGCAAGAAGGCGAAGAAGAACACCAGCCGCCGTGTCGCGCAGAAGTTCACCCAGCGCCTCGACCACGACGCGTGGCGCTTCACCCCCGACCCGCCGATCCTGGTGCCGCTCGACTCCACCGACTCGTTCCGCGTCATCGAGTCCCTGGAGGGCTATGCCGCCACCCTCGAGGAGGAGATCCGCACCCTGTTCGGGCGCTATGCCGTCGTCGACGTCGCCCACCGCATCGTCGGGCTCGGCAGCGTCGGCCTCCGCTCCTATGTGGTGCTCCTGCACGGCAACCACGACGAGGCACTCGTGCTGCAGGTGAAGCAGGCCCGCGCGTCCGCCCTCGCCCCCTACCTGCCGCCCGCGCCCGAGCAGCACGCCGGCGAGCGGGTCGTGCGCGGCCAGCGCTGGATGCAGACCGTCAGCGACGTGCTGCTCGGCTGGACGAGCATCGACGGCGTGCCCTATCTGGTGCGCCAGTTCCGCGACATGAAGGGCTCGATCGACCCGACGACGCTGCGCGCCGGCCAGCTCGACGACTACGCCCGCGTATGCGGCGTCGTCCTGGCCCGCGCCCACGCCCAGTCGATCGACCCGCGCACCCTGTCCGGCTACTGCGGCGCCCCCGACACCGCCGACGGCGACGAGTTCGACGAGGGCTTCGCCACCTTCGCCGCCGCCTACGCCGACCAGACCGAAGCCGACCACGCGGCCCTCGTCGCCGCCGTCAACGCCGGCAAACTCCCCGCCACAACCGGCGTCTAGGTTCCGCCTCACGGATCATCGGGTCGGCCCGTTCCCGCCTGTGCCACGCAAGGCGCCGAGCGGGCTGCGCTGGCACCGTCACCGGCTCAGCCCGTCCGCGACGCCCGGTGGCAGGATCACCGCCATGCGGTCTGCCGGGGTGAAGCGGACCTGGTCGCCGGGACGTGACCTGCCGGAACGGCATGGCGCCGTATCAGCGGTTGCGGCGGTGGACCGCCGACGGCGCTGGGCGATGCTGAAGGACCGGGACGACTCCCTCCCCGCCGCGGACAGCGGCATCGACTGGGAGGCTCAGGTCGACTCCACAGTCGTGCGGGTCCGGCGGTGCTCATTGGGGCGTAACGCCGACAGGCAGGCAGAGGGATCGCCCGGTCCCGTGGCAGCCTGACCCTTTGAGAGTTCCTAACAACGTCGGGCAACGTGTCGGTACGTGATGATGCAGGTGGCGAGGCTGAGAAGGCTTCGTGGATGTCGTCGCGGCGTGCCCAGCGGATGCGGAGTCGTCTCATGCCGTGGTACCAGGCGATGGTGCGTTCCACGACCCAGCGGTAGATGCCGAGGCCGGAGCCGTGGGGTGTGCCGCGGCGGGCGATGCGTGGGCGGATGCCTTTGGCGCGGACGGTGCGGCGGTACTTGTCGCGGTCGTAGGCGCGGTCGGCGAACACCTGGTCGGGTCGTTGGCGTGGGCGTCCGCGTCGGCCGCGGACGGGCGGGACCTTGTCGATCAGTGGCAGCAGTTGGGTGATGTCGTTGCGGTTGCCGCCGGTCAGGGACGCGGCCAGGGGGATGCCGGCGCCGTCGGTCAGGACGTGGTGCTTCGAGCCCGCTCTGGCGCGGTCGACCGGTCTCTGTCCGCCTTTGGGCCGCGGCGGGCGGCGCGGATGTGGGAGGAGTCGATGACCGCCCGGGACCAGTCCAGCTTCCCGGCGGCGTGCAGTTCGGTCGCGTGGCGGCCGTGCTTCGGGTCGGTCAGGTGCATGCGATGCTCGGCGTGGACCGTGCGGCCGGAGACGAGCAGCCCATGCCCGTCAGGTCCGGTCCCGCGCCGGGCCCCGACGACCGCCACGCGATCAGAATGGCCGCCACGCGATCAGAATGGCCGCCACGCGATCCGAACGGCCGCCGCGCTGCCCCTCGTCGGCGGTGGGACGACACCGAGATCGGCCCGTCGGCGACCTGGCCGGAGACCGGGGCCGGGCCGGGCGCGTGCGTGGTGATGCGTGGCCTCAGCAGTCACCCCCGCCCACAACCGGCCGCCCTCACAGCGGTGCCGCCGAGCTGGCCGGCTCCACCGGATGGGGCCCGGTGCGGTCCAGGCGCAGCCACGACGGCAGACAACCCTGGAGTGTGAGCGGCGCGATGTCGAGGCACACCGACACTCAAGCACAGGGGTACGACAGAAACCGTTCAGAAAACACGGCACCGAGCGCCGCGGCCGGCCCTGGACCGGGGCTAGCGCTTCGGGCGGGCGCCGAGGTCGGGGACGACGGCTCGCTGGGTGACCGCTGACATGCCCAGGACCGTGCCGGCCGGGCCGTCGACGGTGTCCTGCACGAGGTAGCTGCGCTCGCCCAGGTAGTCGAACGTGCGCTCGTCGAAGATCCATTCATGGCGCCAGCTCCGGTCGGTGTGGGCGACCGCGATGCCTGGGCGGCCGGCCGCGTCGGTGACGCCGCGGACCACCTCGACGTCCGGGATCTTCGCCGCGGCGCGGTACAGGGCGGCCCTGATCTGTGGGGGGACGAGGGACTCGCGCAGGATGTCGCCGATCGCGGTGAACACCGCACTGTCCGGGTCGTTGCCCTGTCCGGTGTGCCGCTGGTAGAGCTTCGCCAGCAGCTCGTCCGGGTCGGCGGGCAGGTCGACGACCTGCGCGTTGGGTGTCATGTCCGGCAGCTTCCGCGTCGACGGGATGGCGCCGAGGAGCGGCACGTCGTAGAACGGCTGGCGGACCTGGCCGTCGCCGCGGTGGAAGAGCGGGATCCAGATCTCCCGTTCGTGCACCGGCTGGAGGCGGGCCGGGCCGTCGCCCACCTCCGAGTACGCGACCCGGCTCTTGACGTAGAGGTACTCGCCGCCGCCGGTCGAGGGGCCCGGCTCGCCGGTCGAGGGGCCCGGCTCGCCGGTCGCCGCCGCGGCCATCCGCTGCAGCAGCAGCGTCGCGGCGCCGTGGTCGCCCTGGGCGACGGTGACGACCAGCGGCGCGCTGACCGGCGCCAGCGAGTGGGCGACCACGCCGGCGGCGAGGGCGACGGCGAGCACGCCCGCCGGCACGAGCAGCAGCGTCCGCCGGGAGCGCCGGACCGGCCGGCGGAGCTCGTTCACCAGGTGGTGCCGCAGCGCCTGCCGGCGGACCGCGGGCAGGACGGGCACGGGCGGGGCGGCGGGGGCGGTCGGGTCGTTCATCGGTGCTCTCCCTGCTCGACGGAGTCCGGCTGCTGTGTCAGGGCCCGCAGCCGGGTCCTGGCCCGTGACAGCCGGGAGCGCACGGTCCCGACGGGGACACCGAGGGCCTCGGCCGCCGACGCGTAGTCCAGCTCCGACCACACGCAGAGCAGGAACACCTCCCGGTCCGCCCGGCTCAGCGCCCGCAGGGCCGCCACCGCGGCGGCCAGCTGGTCGGCGTCGTGCATCCGGGCGATCACCTCGTCGGCGAAGTCCGGGACGGTGTCGCGCGGCGGGAGCCGGCGCAGCGCGTCGCTGTGCCGGCGGGCCGCGCGCCGGCGGTTGCGCAGCACGTTGGTGGCGATGCCGAGCAGCCAGGGGCGCAGGCTGCCGCCGTCGGGGTGCAGGGTTCCGCGGATCCGCCACGCCTCCAGGAACGTCAGCGACACCACGTCCTCGGCGTGCGCCGGGTCGCCGGTGCTCCACACGGCGTGCCGGTGGACCGCGTCGGCGTGCTCGTCGAAGAGCGCGCCGAAGGCGTCGGCGTCCCCGGCCCGGATCCGGACCCGCATTTCAGCTGTCACACCTGATACCTGTCCGCGGCTGCCGCCGGGTTCCCTCCCTTGCGGCACGAATTCTTCTCGCTTGTGGGATTGATCGGCTGCTGACACACTGCACACCGCGCGCGTTCGCGGGGGAGGCATTGACGTGGTGCGATCATGGATGGTAGCTGTCGCGGTGGTACTGCTGGCGGCGGTGACAGGGTGCACAAAGAGCGTGCCCTCGGGGGTCGACAAGGACCTCGTCAACGGGTGGGCCATGATCCCCGAGGCGAAGGTGCCGGAGCCGAAGGCCGGTGACTGCTGGAGCACCTCGACCCCG
The DNA here is from genome assembly GCF_040654975.1 of Dactylosporangium sp. NPDC050588. Taxonomy (NCBI): domain Bacteria; kingdom Bacillati; phylum Actinomycetota; class Actinomycetes; order Micromonosporales; family Micromonosporaceae; genus Dactylosporangium; species Dactylosporangium sp. NPDC050588. The sequence continues at coordinate 15,657 of NZ_JBFAJA010000077.1, forward strand.
ACCGTCGACGACATCGTGACGGTGCCGATCGCCACGGTCGCGGCGCCGTGCAGCGGCTCGCACATGGGCGAGACCGTGCACGTCGGGCACTTCACCGGGGCCACGGCCGACGCCGAGACGCCGCCGACGCTGGACAAGATCGCCGACACCTACGCCGCGTGCGAGGCAGAGGTCACGAAGTTCCTCGGCGGGTCCTGGAAGCTCGGCAGGGCGCGGCTGCTCGTGTACCCGCCGACCACCACCCAGTGGCGGGGCGGCGCGAGGTTCTTCCGGTGCGACGTGGCGGCGCTGAAGAGCCACGACGGCTACTTCGAGGAGGGCACCGCGTCGTTGCAGGGCAGCCTGCGGGCCGGCAGCGAGCGGCTGTACGGGTGCATGGCCCTCGTCGGCGGCATCGACAGCTGGAGCGACCTGACGCCGGTGGCCTGCACCGCGCCCCACGACGCGGAGTTCATGGGGCTCATCACGTCGAAGTCCGGCACGTACCCGGCCAGCCGGGACGCATCGAAGGCGGCGTTCGACACGGCGTGCGTCGACCAGATCCGCAGCTACACCGGCGGCGCCATCAACCCGCTCGCGAGCGCCAAGGCGCGCTACTGGTACCCGCTGGTCGCCGTGAACGCGCAGGAGTGGGGCGCCGGCAACCACAGCGCGCACTGCTTCGTGCTGCTGCCGAAGAAGATCAGCCGCACGTTGAAGGGCAACGGCAGCAAAGCCATCTGAGCGGACGCATTCAGCAGCGTCGACGTCCCTCCGGACGGTGACACTCGTCGAACCGTGCGCTCCTTTACGGCAAACTGGTCCCGGGCATCGCTGTGCTGGAGGGGTTCGTCGTTGGGCGGGGGCGGATGACGGCCGGTCGGGTGACGCTGCTGGACGTCGCGCGGCGCGCCGGCGTCTCGCGCACGACCGCCTCGTTCGTGCTCACCGGCCGCCGCGACATGCGCATCTCCGCCGACGCCGAGCAGCGCGTGCTGCGCGCCGCCCGCGAGCTGGACTACCGGCCCAACCTGACCGCCCGCAGCCTGCGCACCCGCGTCACGCAGACCATCGGCCTCGTGTCGGACACGATCGCCACCGACGCGTTCGCCGGCGAGATCATCCGGGGCAGCACCGCCACCGCGCTGACCCGCCAGCACCTGCTCTTCATCGGCGAGACCGAGGGCGACCCCGCCACCGAGCAGCGGCTCATCCAGGACATGCTCGACCGTGGTGTCGACGGATTCCTCTACGCCGCGATGTACACCCGCGAGATCCGCGTCCCGTCGGCCCTGCGCGGCCATCCCGTCGTCCTCGTCAACTGCGTCACCGGCGGCCGTCGCGCCGTCAGTGTCGTCCCCGACGAGCTCGCCGCGGGCCGCTCGGCCGCGTCGGCGCTCCTGGCCGCCGGTCACACGGGCGGCATCCACATCGTCGGCGAGTCCGCCCTTCACGTGTACGCCGCCCGCAACCGCCGCACCGGCATCGACGAGACACTGGCCGCCGCCGGCCTGCGCGTGGCGGGGACGGTCGAGTGCTCATGGTGGCCGGAGCCCGCGTACGACGCCGTCCGCGCCTTCCTCGCCGGCGGCCCGCGCGTGACGGCGCTGATCTGCCTCAACGACCGGCTCGCCATGGGCGCCTACCAGGCCGCCGCCTCCGCCGGGCTGCGCATCCCGGAGGACCTGTCGGTGGTCTCCTTCGACGACTCGGACCTGGCGTCGTGGCTGCGGCCGCAGCTGACGTCGGTCGCCCTCCCCCACTTCGAGCTCGGCCGCCGCGCCGTCGAGCTCCTGCTGGACCCGGACCGCGAGCCCGGCACCCACCTCGTCGACATGCCCCTGCGCTCCCGCGCCTCCATCGCCCCACCCCGGCTGCCGTAATCCCGCGAGCGGCCAGGTTGCGTCCCCCGGGCGAGGACGGGGTCCGGCGATGGCCATGACATGTTGAAGACCGCCCGGCGGCCCGGCCGTCGCTCACGCCCCGAACCCGCGAACGCCTGCGCACCGCCGGACAGTGAGCAGCGGCCCGTGAACCCTGCGGGCGCGGCACCCGGCCGCCGCCGACGGTCCAGCGCAGCAGCGCCGGCCTCCGGCTCAGTCCATTCACCGCGGACGTCATGTGTCGGCACCGCATGGCACCACCGCGCGCCGCCGGCGTTGAACCTGAGATCGCCGGCGGACCATCAAGAAAGCGGAGGGCGGTGACCACCGGATGCGGCGCGCACGCGCGGTCCCAGCCAGCGCGTCACGCGCGGCTGTGCGCCGCTTGCGGCGCATTGGGGTGCGGGTGAGAATCCCCGCCGGGACCCGCCGCGAAGCGGTGGGGCGGAAGCACAGCAGCGAGGGAGAGGGCGGCGGCGCGGCCGGCGCGGTTCGCGCCGACGGTGCTGGCGGAGGGGCCGTAGCCGATGAGGTGGACGAGGGGCTCGCGGGTGGTGGCGGTGCCGGTCATGCGGATGCCGCCGCCCGGCTCGCGCAGGTGGAGCGGGGCCAGGTGGGTGAGGGCGGCGCGGAAGCCAGTGGCCCAGATGATGACGTCGGCGGGCTCGAAGGTGGTGCCCCACATGGCGCCGGTGGGGACGAGACGGTCGAACATCGGGTGCCGGTCCAGGGCGCCCTTCGCGAGGGCGGCGCGGACGAGGGTGGTGTACCCGAGGCCGGTCACGCTCACGACGCTGGCGGGTGGCAGGCCGGCCGTGACCCGGGCGGTGACCGAGGCGATCACGGCGCGGCCGTGGTCCTCGGTGAACTCGCCGTCGTGGAAGACGGGCGGGCGACGGGTCACCCAGCGGACCGAGGCGGCGACGCCCGGCAGCTCGGAGAGGACGTGGACCGCGGAGTTGCCGCCGCCGACGACGATGACCCGCAGGCCGGCGAACTCGGCCGGGCCACGGTACGCCGCGTAGTGCAGCTGCCGCCCGGCGAAGGTGCCCGGATAGGTGGGGATGTACGGGCGCGTCCAGGTGCCGGTCGCGTTGACGATGGCTCGCGCGTGGAGCGGGGCGCCGGTCGTACCGACGACGAAACCCGACGAAGAGGACGAGCGCGACACCGAGAGGACCCGCACCGGCCGCCGCACGTCGAGTCCGAAGTGTCGCTCATAGTCGGCGAAGTACGCGGCGACGACGGACGCCGCGGAGCCCGAGGACGGCGGCATGAACGGCAGGCCGGGCAGGTCGAAGATCCGGTGCAGCGAGGACGCGTCGAGGGACGGTGCGCGGTGCTGCCAGGCGCCGCCCGGTGCGGCGTCGGCGTCGAGCACGACGTGGTCCAGGCCGAGCCGGCGCAGGTGATAGGCGGCCGACAGGCCCGCCTGGCCGGCGCCGATCACCACGATGCCCGGATCCGCGTCCACGCTGGGGAAACCCCACCGTGGACGCGGATCTTCCTGCGCGGCGCTGTCTACCGCGTCACTTGGCCTTGCCCTTGGTGAGGCCCCAGGCCGCGGTGTTCAGGGTGTCCTCGACGCCGACGAGACCCTCGTCCGGGTAGAACTCGTCGTCGCCGAAGTCGTAGTCGAAGTCGTCCGCGGTGCCGCCGATGTTGTCCGGGCCGACCCCGAAGAGGCCGGGGAACGCGCCGCCGGCGTCCATGAGGTTGGGGGTGGAGTTCAGCGGGTCGGTGTGGAAGTTGCCGTAGAGGTGACCCGCCTCGTGGGTGATGACGTTGCCCAGCGCCCGGCCGATGAACTTGATCTTGTTGCTGGCCGGGGTGATGTACGTGTTGAGCGACGCCGCGCCGCTCGGGTCGCTGAGCACGTCGAGCAGGACGATCGCGCTGTCCTCGGTGGCGTAGTTGCCCGGGTCGATGAACTGCGCGATGCCGATGGTGTCGATGCCCGACTCGGCGATCGTGCCGCCGACGACGATGCGGTGCACGTTCGGCTGGCCGAACGGGTCCGGGTTGTCGCGACTGTTGAGGATCTTCAGCCCGAAGCGCGGGTCGGTGCCGCGCTCCTTCATGTCGGTGATGATGTTCTCCTTCACCGCCGCGACGACCTCGTTGATCACCTTGTTCTCGTCGGCGGCGCTCAGCCCCCACTTGCCGAGGAACCCGGCGAGCGGCGACAGGGTGCGCACCCCGGGGCCGCCGAAGATGGCGGTGTTGATCCGGGCGCCGTCGAAGTCCAGGAAGAGCGTTTGGACGGTGCCGTTGTCCTGCGCCTCGGGGCCGGGGCGATAGGCCTCGAGGGTGATGTCGTACAGGCCGGCGTTGCCGCCCACCTCCACGGTGAACCGGCCGGAGGTCGCCGCGACCTGCGACACGACCGCGTTGCCACCGCCGGGCAGCGGCGAGCTGGGCGCGTAGATGAAGCTGGCGTCCTGCTCGGAGCCGAAGACGATCCGGCCGGACGGGTCACGGACGGTCAGCCGGGTGCCGACGCCGGTCACCGAACCGCCGAGGACGTCGCCGGCGAGCAGGTCGACGGCGTAGAAGTCGCGGTCGGGGAAGGCGAGCGTGGCGGTGAGCAGGTACGGGCCCTCACTGCCCGACCCGAGCCCGCTGCCGGAGTCGAACGGGTCGGCGGGGAACACCGTGCCGGTGCCGAATCCGGAGATGAGCAGGTAGTAGGTGCCGGACGTGGTGAACGTGAAGTCCAGCAGGCTGTCCAGCCCCGGTCCGCCGTCGTCGTCGGTGCCGACGAGCTCGCCGGTCGCGTCGTACAGGCCGATGACGGTGTCCAGCGGCCCGCTCGGCGTGTCCGTGCCGGCGAGCAGCTGCTGCCCGGCGAGCGCGGTCACCTTGATGAAGTCGAAGTCGCCGGTGTCGTCGCCGGCGCTGCCGTGCGGGCCGTCGCCGATGTCGCCGCTGGTCGAGATGCCCCGGCGGCCGGCGCCGAGCAGCAGGTCCGACGCGATCGGGATGGCCCCGTTGTCCTCGGCCGGCGCGGAGACCATGGTCGGGCTGACCGTCTCCGGCGACAGCTGACCGAGCACGCGGGCCCGGTTGTTCAGCTTCTTGGCGGTGCCGAAGCCCTTGACCAGCTCCGCTGTGGCGTGGCTGTCGTTGGACCCGAACGTCCCGCGCGGCTCGGCCTCGTCGTGCAGCAACGGCGACGTCGCCGCCGCCGTCAGTGAGTTCTTCTTCAGGTTGGCCCGTGCGGCCGCCTGTTGCTTGGCCACCTCGGACCAGTAGTACTTGTCGACCTTGCCGGGATCCTTCAGCAGGGCGGTGTAGGGGTTGACGGCGCCGGCCGGGGCCTTCAGCGTGGCCTGCTGCTTCGGCACGACCTGGACCCCCGCGGCGAGCTGGCGCTTGATGCCGTCGCTGAGCTCCTTGGACGGCGCCGCCGCGGCGGGACTCTGCGGCAGCGCCACCAGCGCCGCGCCCACCAACCCGGCGACGGCGAGACTCGCTAGCCTTTTCCTCACTTGGCCTCCCCATTGAGTCAGGCGTTTCGTGCACGCTATGGCCTGCAAGGTCGTTTACACCACCCCCGATGCTTGTCAATACAGGATTTAACAGATCCAATGATCAACGCCTATGTTGACGGAATGTTGATCACGACCCCCGCCGCTCGCCTAGAGTGTTGGGGTGTCCCACGCCCCCAGCCCCACCCAGCGCCTCCTGACCGCCGGCGAGGTGACCACGCTGCTGCGGCAGCGGGCCGGCCTGAACGTCGTCCACTGTGGAACGTTGAGCGGCGGGACGTTCGCCGCGGTGTGGCGGGCCACGCTGGACGACGGGCGGGAGGTGGTGGCGAAGGTCGGGCCGCCGCCGGAGGTGCCGTTGCTGCGGTACGAGCGCGGCGTCATCGCGGCCGAGGCGCGGTACTACCGGACGGTGGCGGCGAACACGGCGCACGTTCCGGTGCCGCCGGTGCTGCACGCGGACGACGACGTGGTGGTCGTCGGGCTGCTGCCGGGCCGGCCGCTGACCGAGCTGCCGGACGAGACCGCCGGCGAGGCCGTGCGCGAGCAGCTCGGGGTGGCGCTGCGGCACCTGCACGGGGTGACCGGCCCGCACTTCGGTTATGAGGGCGACGGCCGGGCGTCCGGGGCCACGTGGGCGGCGGCGTTCACCGCGATGACCGCCGACCTGCTCGCCGACGCCGCCGACTGGGAGGTGGCGCTGCCGGTGCCGGCCGGCGAGGTGCTCGCCACGATCGAGCGGCACGCCGGCGTCCTCGCCGAGGTCGAGCGGCCCGCGCTGGTGCACTTCGACCTGTGGGACGGCAACGTGCTGTGCGAGGCCGCCGGCTCCGCCTCCCGGCTCACCGGTCTCGTCGACGGGGAGCGGTACTTCTGGGGCGACCCGCTGTACGACTTCGTGTCCACCGCGATCGGCCGGAGGATGGAGGAGCTGCCCGAACACCCGGTTCTGCGCGGGTACTACGGCGCCACGCCGCACACGTTCACGCCGTCGCAGCGACTGCGGCTGATGCTGTACCGGATGCAGTTCGCCGTGCTGCTGCTCGCCGAGATGCCCAGCCGCGGCATCACCGGCGAGGAGGCGCGCGGGCGGCGCGAGTGGGTGACGCCGCAGCTGCTCGCCGACCACCGGGACCTAGGTCCGGTCGGCCACAGTGTGGTATAGAGGACGCTACATACGGTAAGGATGTCGATGGGTAGACGGCAGGTCCTGATCGCCGCGGCGTATGGCGCGCTGATGGCGGTGCTCGCCTGCACGCTGTTCGTCGCGCCCGAGCTCGACTCCGTCGCCTGGGCCGGGATCGGCCTGTGCGCCGCCGGGGCCGTGGTGCTCGGGGTCCGGCGGCACCGGCCACAACGCCCCGGCCCGTGGTGGGCGCTCGCCGCCGCGCTCGTGGCGATGATGTCGGGCGACTTCCTCTACGGGCTCATCGTGGGCGCCACCACCGACCCGCCACCCCTCGTCGACCTGTGCTACCTGGCGATGTTCCCGTTCGTGGCGGCCGCGCTGATCGGGCTGACCCGCGCCTCGTCGACGCTCGCCGGCCGGGCCGGCCTGCTCGACCTGCTCGCCCTCGCCAGCGCCACGCTGCTGGCCGGCTGGGTGTTCATCGTCGGCCCCAGGCTCTCCGCCGACGGCATGACCGGGACCGAGTGGTCGATCCAGGCGGCGTACACGCTCGGCGACGTCGTCGTGCTGGTCGTGACGGTCCGGCTGACCCGCGCGGCGCCGCGCAACCCCTCCGCGATCCTGCTCACCGCCGGTGCCGCCGGGATGCTCATCGGTGACGTGGCGTACGGCCTCGCCCAGTCCCGCGACGGGCTGGCACCAGGCGGGCCCGCCGACGCCGCGTACCTCGTGCTCTACGCGTGCTGGGGCGCGGCGGCGCTGCTGCCGTCGATGGCCCGGCTCACCGCTCCCCCGACCGCCCCCACGACGGCGGACACCCCCGACCGCGGGCTCGGCATGCCGTGGCTGCTCGGCGCCGTCGCGTTCGCCCCGCTGGTCCTGCTGGCGCAGGCGCTGACCGGCTCCGTCCAGGACGGCCCGATGATCGCGGCGGTCGCCGGCATCACCCTCGCGCTCCTCGTCACCAGGCTCAACGACGCCGTCCGGCACCACGCGGAAGGGCTGCGCCGCGAGCGCACCCTGCGGCACGCGGGCACGGTCCTGGTCAGCGTCACCGACGCGGGCGCGGTCGCCGTCGCCGTGCGGACCGCGGTCCGGGAGCTGCTGCCGGCCGACACGCCGCACATCATCGTCGTCGACTCGAGCCTCACCGACCTGCTGCCCCTCAACGAACTGTCCGCGCCGCGGATCGTGCCCGTCGGCGCGACGCCGCCGCTGTGGCAGGAGCGGCTCGGCGAGTTCGGCGACGTGCTGATCTGCCCGCTCGACGCGGCCGTGCTGTACATCGCCGCCGAGCGCAGGGACCTGCGGACCGTGCAGGACGCGGTGACCGTGCTCGCCGGCCAGGCGGCGCTCGCGCTCGCCCGGATCGCGCTCACCGAGGCCGCGAGCCGCCGCGACAGCGACGACTACCTGCGGGCCGTCGCCGAGCACACCAACGACGTCGTGATCGTCCTCGACGACGACGAGCGGATCCGCTACACGAGCCCGTCGGTGACGGAACTGCTGGGGATCTGGCCGACGCCGTTCGCGACGCTGCGGGAGATCGTGGCGCCCGACGACCGCCAGCAGGTCGACACGACGCTGGGGGTGGCCCTCGCCGGCGGGCGGGACGGCACCCGCGACACGTGGAGCCTGCGCCGCCCCGACGGGACCCGGGTGCTGGTCGAGGTCCGCTTCCGCGACCTGCGCGACGACCGGCTCGTCCGCGGCCTGGTCCTCACGATGCGCGACGTGACCGAGCAGCGGCGGCACGAGCTGGAGGTGCTGCGCCGCCACTGGGAGGCCACCCCGGGCGCGGCGAACCGGGACAATTCATCCCGCAAGTACCAGTAGTCGTCTCCAGTTCGTGTGACCTGTGACGGATCACAGGTTCGCCCGGCCGTGCTTTGGCCGGGTGATGGCACTGCGTGCCATGCTGAAGTGTGGCTACCACTGAAGCGGTCCCAGTCGCGCGGCGCCGGTCGCTGCTGCGCCCCGTGCTCTTCGCGTTGACGCTCACCACCGTGCTGGCGCTGCTCTTCGGCGTGCCGTGGTGGTCGCTGGTGCTGTCCGGCAACGGGTGGCCCCTCGGCGTCCGCGTCACCGGCACCGTCCTGTTCGCCGGCACCGCCGTCGCGTTCCCGGTGCTGATGATGCTCGGCCACGGCCGCCGCCACGTGGACTGGGCGTCGCGCGTCGCCGACACCACCCTCGGCGTGGTGTGGCAGCTCTTCGTGTGGGCCGTCGCCGGCGACCTGCTGCGCCTGGGCCTGCTCGCCGGCGGCGTCGGCGACCCGCTGCGCTCCCGGATCGTGGCCGGCTTCACCGGTGTCCTGGCCGTCGGCCTGCTGCTGTGGGGTTACGTCGAGGCGATGAAGGTGCCGCGGGTCCGCCGGGTCGACGTCGCGATCCCCCGCCTCGGCGCCGGACTGGACGGGCTGAAGGTCGTCCTGCTCACCGACACGCACTACGGCCCGATCGACCGGGCCCGCTGGTCCCGCGGCGTCACCGAGGTCGTCAACGCCCTGGACGCCGACATCGTGGCCCACACCGGCGACATCGCCGACGGCACCGTCGCGCAGCGCACCGAGCAGGCCGCCCCGCTCGGCGACGTCAAGGCCCGTTACGCCCGTGTCTACGTCACCGGCAACCACGAGTACTACGGCGAGGCCGAGGGCTGGCTGCAGCGGATGGGCGAGCTCGGCTGGGAGGCCCTGCACAACCGGCACCTGGTCGTCGAGCGCGGCGGCGACCGCCTCGTCGTGGCCGGCGTCGACGACCGTACCGCCGCCGGCACCGGCCTGGCGGGCCACCGCGCCGACCACGCGACCGCCCTCGCCGGCGCCGACCCCGACCTGCCGGTCCTGCTGCTGGCCCACCAGCCGAAGCAGGTCGACGACGCCGTCGCGCACGGCATCGACCTGCAACTGTCCGGCCACACCCACGGCGGCCAGATGTGGCCGTTCCACTACCTGGTGCGCCTCGACCAGCCGGTCGTGCAGGGCCTGACCCGCCACGGCGCGCGCACCCAGCTCTACACCAGCCGCGGCACCGGCTTCTGGGGCCCGCCGTTCCGCATCTTCGCCCCGAGCGAGATCACCGAACTGACCCTACGCCGCGTCTGACCCGTTGACGGGTCAGGGGACGACGGTGACGGGCCACTTGCCGGACTTGACGAGGCGGACGGCGAGGGAGCCGACAAAGCGGTGGCCGAGGCGGGAGGAGGCGCCGACGACCACCGCGTCGGCGCGCAGTTCGGTCGCGACGCGGACGAGTTCGGAATACGGGTCGCCGCGGGCGGCCACGAACTCGGCGCGGATGCCGGCGTGGACGGAGCCGGCCTCGACCTGGCGGCGCATGTCCTCGGTGGCGTCGGTGATGGCCTGCTCGACGGCGGCGGCCGCGCCGGCGACGAAGAGGCTCGCGGTGGGCGCGCCGGCGACGTAGACCACGACGAGCCGGGCGCCCTGCCTGCGGGCGAGACCTGCCGCGTAGGCACCGGCGCGCAGGGACGGGTCCGAGCCGTCGACGCCGACGACGATGACCTTCGGGCCGTCGGTGCCGAGTTCGAAGACCACGGCACCAGCATGCCGCAGCACCCGGCGGATGCGCATCCGGGGGCCGCGGCACGGCAGGTGTCAGAAGGAGCGGCGAGGCGATGAAGCGGCAGTTGTCAGGCGGACTCCGGGAGTGGCACGGGGCGGTAGATGAAGCGGTTGGTGACGGCGAAGCGCAGGGCGAAGGCCAGGACGAGGGTCACCAGGTTGGCGGCGAGCTCGTCGACGCCCGCCCATGCGACGAGCAGCGCGAGCAGCGGCAGCCGGACGGCCAGGTCGAGGTTGTTGAGGGCCACGAACCGCGCGAGGCGCCCCGCCCAGTGCCGGCCGCGGCGGTCGCGGAACACCACGAGGTCGACGAGGACGAAGTTCCAGCAGATGGCGACCTCGGTCGCGGCCACCGCGGCAGGCAGGTAGTGCAGGTGCCAGTGGTCGACGAGCAGCCACATGACGGCCAGGTTGGGCAGGACCCCGGAGGCCCCCACGGCGCCGAACCCGGCCATGCGCAGGAGGGACTTCACGGGTGCACCTTCCGGACGATGATGTCGCCGAAGCGGGTGACCTCGGTCGAGGACTCCACGCCCCGGCGCAGGGTCGGCAGGCCGGCGAGGGTACTGGCGGCCTGGTCGGCCATGACGATGTAGTCGATGCTGGCCACGCCGGCCGGTAGGACCTCGGTCATCACCTCCGGGTCGGTGTCGACCTTCCAGAGCCAGACCGGCTTCGTGAACCCGGCGAGCTTCAGGTCCATCCAGATGTAGTCGTCGGTGACGACGACCGCGGACCGGTCGACGTGGTCGACGACCCAGCGGGTCGCGGCGCGGGAGTTGGCGCTGCCGTCGAAGGATGCCTGCTCGCGCAGGGTCGTCGCCCAGCCGGGAAGGACGAGGAGCGCCGCCAGTACAGCGGCGGCGACGACGAACGGAGCACGCAGCCGCGCCGAGAGCTGAGCCCCGGCGCCGGCGATGAGCAGGGCCGCGAAGGGCAGCAGGGCGATGACGTAGGCGAAGGGCAGGTAGCCGCCGCGGCACATCATGCCGACCTGGATGAGCAGGGCGAGCCCGATCGGCCGGAGGTGGCGCACGGCCAGGCCGAGCGGGATGAGCACGACGCCGGGCAGCAGGAGCCACGGGTCGAGGTCGATCCAGGACCTGGCGAGGCTGAACGTGCCGGACGACGGGTCGAGGAGGCTGCCGCTGCCGGAGCGGGCGAACAGCTGCCACCACAGCGCCCAGCCGAGGCTGACGTGGCCCTCGCCGGGCAGGAGCTCGTTCTTCAGCAGCGCGAACACCGGGTAGGAGGCGACCAGTACACCGAACGACACGAGGAACACGCCGAGGTTCCACACCCGGGTCCGCCGGGAGGTGTGCTGGACGAGCAGCCAGACCAGGGCCGGCAGGAGGATGACGATGGTCTCCTTGCACAGGGCGGCCGAGGCGAACCAGATCGCGCTCCACAGGGCGGCGCCGACGCTGCGGCGCGGTGACGCGGCGGCGGCGAGCGCGGCGAGGACGAACATGGTGGCGAGGTTGTCCAGGAACACCATGCGGTGGAAGTAGACCGCGAGGGGGCTGACCGCGAACAGGAACACGGCGGCGCCGGCCCAGCCGCGGCTGAAGCGGAGCCGCCTGGCGAGCAGGAACAGCAGGGCGCAGCTGACCAGCGCCGAGATGAGCATGACCTCGCGGCCGACCATGACGGCGCTGGGGGCGCGGTCGAAGCCGTCGGTGAGGCCCGCGTAGCCGGCGATGATCGCCCAGCCGAGGAAGGGATGGTCGTACCAGTAGGTGTAGTGCGACAGGGCGCCGTGGTCGAGCAGCGCCCAGGCCTGGTTGACGTAGGTGCCCTCGTCGTCGTTGATGCGGCCGGGCCAGCCGTGCAGGTTCCACCCGTTGACGAGCCCGGCGAGGACGAGCAGCGGGGCGAGCACGAGCAACGACGCCCGGTGCGTGCGCCAGCGCGACGCACGCGGCTCGTCAGCAAAAGCGGCAGCGGCAGCGGCACCACGGACGGGGCTCCGCTCGATCTCAAGGACGGCGGTCACGCGACGGCGCCTTCCAGAGCCAGCGGCCGGTGGTGGCCGCCGTGGGCGGTCTTGTGCCAGGTGGTGTTGCCGTCGACGTGCTGCCACACGGCCCAGAACGCCGCGCCCATCAGCACCCACTGGTAGACGGGCGCGCCGACGAGCAGGAAGAGGTAGTGCCGCCACAGCACCTTCTGCCGGTACGCGTGGGCGAACTCGCGCAGCCCGACGAGCTGCGTCGCGAGGGTGATGAGGATCGGCACGAAGGGCGCGTACATCAGCATCGCCACGCCGACGGGCACCTTCAGCCACAGGATCGTGGCGATCGACAGCGGCAGCAGCAGCGCGGAGAAGGCCTGCAGGAACGGTGTCGCGAGGATGTACCCGGCGAGGACCCGCTGCCGCAGGGTGGGCAGCGTCGCCCAGCGGCCCTCGAGCAGGATGCTGAGGAAGCCCTGGTTCCACCGGACCCGCTGCCAGAAGAGGGACCCGGCCCGGCGGTCGCCGATGGTCTGCGGGACCTCCTCGCGGGTGGCGAGCTCCGGCTCGTAGGCGGCGACCACGCGGGCGCCGTACCGGGTGCAGAGCAGGACGCCGAGCGCGCAGTCCTCGGTGAGGTTGTCGGGCCAGCCGCCGGCCTGCTCCAGCAGCCGCCGCCGGATGAACACGGTGTTGCCGCCGAGCGGCACGAACCCGGTCCGCACCTGGTAGAACATGCGGCTGGTGAACCAGAAGAAGTACTCCATCACGTTGTGGACCTTGAACCAGTCGCGGGCGCGGGTGCCGAGCGTCATGAGTTGTACGCCGCCCTGCACGACGTCGGCGTCGGTGCGGCCGAGCAGGGTGTTGACCCGGGTGAGCAGCTGCGGCGCGACGTCGTCCTCGGCGTCGACGACCCCGATGACGGTGCCGGTGGCGACGGCGAGCGCGGCGTTGAGCTGGCGTGGCTTGTTGGACCTGGAGTACGCGCGGACGACGGTGCGGACCCGGCCGTGCGGGTCGTCGAGCGCCTGGACGCGCCGGACCTCGGCGAGGGTCGCGTCGTCGCCCTCGCACAGCGACACGAGGATCTCGTAGTCGTCGTGGTCCTGCTGGAGCAGGTGCCGCAGGGTGCCGGCGATGACGAACTCCTCGTTGAGCGCCGGCACGATGACGGTGAAGCGCTCCTTCGCCTCGTCGGGGACGGCGGCCGGCCAGCGCATCTGCTCGACGGCTTCGGGGGTGCGCCAGCCGTACAGGCGCCACCGGACCTCGAGGGCGCCGACGACGGTGTTGTACAGCGCGACGGCGGTCACGAGCAGGGCGAGGACGGCGGCGCCGGACAGCGGTGACACGGCGAGGGCGGCGGTGCCGGCGGCGACGGTGCCGAGCAGCGCGCCCCACCGGACGGCGGGCGCGGCGAACCAGGTGACGAGCCGGAGCCAGGGCAGCTGCCGCAGGTAGAGCATTCCTTGGCGCAGGTCGCCCTTGCTGGTGCCGGCGACGCGTTCGGCGAACCGCAGCGGCAGCTCGGTGCGGCGGAGGCGGGGGAACCGCGCGAGGATCTCCAGGAGGATCTTGAACCCGCGCGACCGGAGCTTCTCGGTGTCCATCCTGCCCAGGCGTACCGCGAAGAATCCGGTCATCGGGTCCGTGACGCCGCGCAGCGCGAACGGGAACGCCAGGCGCGCCAGGATCGTCGAGCCGGTCGACACCAGGCGGCGCAGCGGGCCGTCGAGGCCGCCGCTGCTGCCGCCCTCCCGGTAGCGGCTCGCCATCACCAGGTCGTGCTCGTCGAGGGCCGCGAGGAGCGCCGGCACCAGCTCCGGCGGGTGCTGCAGGTCGGCGTCCATCACGAGGGCCTTCGGCGCGCGGGCCCGCCGGAACCCGTCGACGACGGCGCCCGCGAGGCCGCCGGTCCGCTGCCCGCCGGTGCGGTGGAAGACCCGGACGCGGAGGTCGTCGCGCTCCAGGCGGGCCGCGGCGGCCGCGATGGCGTCGACGGTGCGCTCGTCGTCGCTGTCGTCGACGAACAGCAGCTCGAACGGGGCGTCGCGCAGCACCGCCGACAACCGGGCGATCAGCGGACCGACGTTCTCCTCCTCGTGCCTGCAAGGGATGACGATCGTGGCCTTCGGGGTCACGGGATCTCCTTCGATACGACCGATGAGCTTCACAACCGGATGACCGAACAGCGCGCCAGTGCGCCGCCGCCGCTGTCGAAGTACTCGACGGTGACCGTGTGGTCGCCTTCGGACAGCGGGGTTTCGAACGTGTACGTGGTCGGCGGGTGGTCGGACCATCCGTCGATCACCACGGCTCCGTCGATCGAGACGCGGATGCCGTCGTCACTGGTGGCGGTGATGCGGTACGTGCCGCCGGGCAGGTGGTCGGTCCTGGTCCAGCGGGCGGAGAACCCGTCGGCCGGCAGCCCCTCGGCGGGGGCACCGAGGCCCCAGTCGTGGTCGACGGCCAGGTCCTGCCGGGTCAGGACGGGCTCCCCGGTGGCGGTCGGGTTGGCGTAGAAGGACACCGTCCACGGGGTGGGTGGCGGCGGGTCGGCGGTCTTGGCGTAGCTGAGCCGGGCGATGGCGCCGGCGGCCTTGTCGTAGTACTCGACGGCGATCACGTGGGCGCCCTCGGCGAGGTTGCGCTGGACCACGAACATGGTCGGCGGCTGGTCGCGCCACTCGTCGAGGACGAGCACGCCGTCGACGTAGAGCCGGACGCCGTCGTCGGCGAGGAGCCGGAACGTGTAGACGCCGGCGGCGAGGTTGTCGGTGCGGGTCCAGCGGGCCGAGAACCCGTCGGCGGGCACGCCGGGGCCGGGCGCGCCGAGCCCCCAGTCGAAGTCGACGGCGGCGTCCTGCCGTTGCACCGCCGGCGCCCCGGTCAGGTCGGTGCCGCGGTAGTAGGCGCCGTCCCAGCCGGGTGGTGAGGTGACGTCGCCGACGCGCCGGTAGCCGAACCGCAGCTGGGCGCCGGCGGCGTTCTCGTAGTACTCGACGCGGATCGTGTGCGGGCCGCCCAGCAGCAGCTTGTCGGCGGTGAACTCCTCGTTCTGCTCCCGCCACCGGTCGAGGACGACCGCGCCGTCGACGATGACCCGGATGCCGTCGTCGCTGGCGCCGGCGAACCGGTACAGGCCGGACGGGAGCACGTCGGTGCGGGTGTACACCGCGACGAAGTGGTCGGTGTCGATGCCGCCGCCGGGGCCGCCGGCGCCGTACGGGTGGTCGATCGCGGTCTCGTCCCGCACGAGGTCCGGCGCCCGTGACGGGATCGACGGCTGCGAGCCGGCGCCGGGCGTGTTCCAGTACCTCGCCTCGTACGCCGGCGCCGGGGGTAGGTCGCCGGCGCGGCTCCAGCCGAGCCGGGCGAGGGCGCCGGCGGCGTTCTCGTAGTACTCCATGACGATCGTGTGCGCGCCGCCGCCGAGCGCCAGCCGGGTCCGGTACTCGGTGACGCCCTGGTCGCCCCAGTGGTCGACGACGAGCTGGGCGTCGACCCACAGCCGCACCCCGTCGTCGGACGTGGTGACGAAGTCGTAGTAGCCGGCGGTCAGCGTCAGCGGGCGGGTGAACCGCGCGACGAAGTGGTCCGCGTCGATCACGGGGTCGGGCGATCCGAGACCCCAGTCGTGGTCGACGGCCGTCTCGTCGCGGCGCAGCTGCGGCGCGGTCGCCGGGACGGCCGGCGCGGATCCGGCTCCCGGGGTGTTCCAGTACTCGGCGGTGAACGTGTCGCGGGGCTGGTCCGGCGTGGTCTCCCAGGTCAGTTTCGCGCTCGCGTCGACCACGTTGTCGTAGAACTCCAGCCGGATCCTGTGCTGCCCGGCGGCGAGGTCGGCGACGTACTCGTAGGCGGTCGGGCCCTGGTCGTGCCACTGGTCGATGACGACCTGGTCGTCGATGAACAGCCGGGCGCCGTCGTCGGAAGCGACCGTGAAGCGGTACCGGCCGGTGGCGAAGAACTCGGTCTTCGACCAGCGGGCGGAGAAGTGGTCCGCGTTCACGCCGGGGCCGGGCGGGTCGACGGACCAGATGAAGTCGACCACCGGGTCCTGCCGGGTCAGCGCGGGCGGGCCGTCGAGCCGCTGGTTGTTGAAGTACTCGCCGAGGAACGGCGCCGACGGCGCGTAGGTCGCGGTCCACGTGGTGGCGGCGGCGGGGGTGGTGACGAAGTGCCGGATCGCGCCGCCGTCGGACCAGCCGGTGAAGTGGTACACGGTGCCGTCGGCGGCGCGCGTCGTCGGCGGCGCGGCGATCTCCCGCCGGAAACCGGCCACGCCCTGGACCGTGGACGGGGTCGGGACCGGCACCCCGTCGAGGGTCACGCCGAGGCCCGGCGGGCTGGTCGCGAACGTCATCGGCGCCGTGCGCGGGTAGATGAAGACGGACTTCGCGCTGGTGAGCCCGTTGCGGTCGGTGACCGTCACCTTGATCTCGAACCAGGTGTCGGCCGACGCCTCGCCGGTGACGGGGATCGTGAACGTGCCGACCCGGCCGGTCAGCGGCCCGACGAACGGGTGGACGTGCGTGTTGTGGTGCAGGAACACCTCGGTCTTGAGGTCGCCGTCGCTGACGTCGTAGCCGGCGGCGTCGGTGCCGAACACGTTGTAGGTGATCGTGTCGCCGGCGTCGTAGCGGGCACCGTCGGCGGGCGCGGCGACCCGGACCGTCGGCGGGGAGCCGACCTGCACGACGATCGGCCGGGACGTGACGGTGTTGCGGCCGTCGGACACGGTCAGCGTCACCGGGTAGACGCCGACGGCGGCGTAGGTCTTCACCGGATCCGGTGCGGTGCTGCCGCTGCCGTCGCCGAGGTCCCAGTGGTACGTGAGGTCGTCGCCGTCGGGGTCGCTCGTGCCGGCGCTGGTGAAGTGGACGGTGAGCGGCTGCGGCCCGCCCGTCCGGTCGGCCTGGGCCCGCACGACCGGCGCGCCGCCCGCGAGGCTGTAGGAGACCTGGTACAGCTGGCCGGGGAAGTACGTGAGGTAGTACAGCGAGCCGTCGGGGGCGACCTTCAGGTCCACGACGCTGCCGGCGTCGAGGTCGAAGTCGCGGACCTGGGTGATCTGCCCGGCGTCGTCGAGCAGCGCCTGCTTGATGAAGCCGCGCGAGTAGTCGCCGAAGAACATGCTGCCCTGGTACTCGGCGGGGAACTGGCCGCCGTGGTAGACCGGGCCGGCGGTCACCGCGCCGCTGCCGCCGTCGTGGTTGTAGGCGTGCAGCGGCTCGGTGTAGCCGGCGCAGCCGGCGGTGCAGCGGCCCTCGTGGACCGGCCAGCCGTAGTTGCCGCCCTTGACGATGAGGTTGAGCTCTTCCCACGTGTAGTCGCCGACGTCGCCGCCGTAGAGCCGGCCGGTGGCGCTGTCGAACTGGAACCGCCACGGGTTGCGGAATCCGTATGCCCAGATCGCACCGAGTTTTCCGGGCTGCCCCGCGAAAGGGTTGTCCGGCGGAATGGTGCCGTCCGGGTTGATCCGCAGAATCTTGCCGTGTGGGTTGGTCAGGTCCTGTGCGTTCGGTGGATAGCCGTTGTCGCCGACTGCGAAGTAAAGCTTTCCGTCGGGTCCGAACTTGATGCTTCCGCCGACGTGCAGCAGCTGCGACGGTGATTGTGTCTGAAATATGGTGTACGGGCCGTCGGTGCCGATGTCGCCCGAGGCGTCGAATCGCACGAGGTGATTCAGCAGGTCGTGCCCGGTGTAATAGAAGTACACGTGGTGGTTGGCGACGCCGAACCCGGGATCGAACGCGATGCCGATGAGCCCGCGGTCGCCGGAGGCCTCCGAGGGCAGGTCAGCGAAGGGTTCCGGGAGAAGACGGCCGTCCTTGAAGATCTTGATCTTGCCACTGCGTTCGAGGATGAACACGCGGCCGTCGGGGGCGATGTCGAATCCCGACGGGCCGTCGAGGCCTTCACCGACGACGAGTCGCGTGGAGAATCCGGGTGGGGTCGCGGCGCCGGCCGGCACCGCACCGGGCAGCAGTGCCGCCACCAGTGTCAGTAATGCGACGAATACCGGCCGCTTGCGCAATTGCCCACCCCACAGTCATCCCTCGGCACGCATCCTCGGGGTGCTGTGTGATGTGGGAACGACAATTTCGGGTCGGCATTGTTTCGGCCGCTGGTCAATTCATCGGCGCACGGAGAATACGGCGGAACGGTTCCGCCGGAAACACGCCGGAGACGCGCCCGCGGTCAGACGGTCACCGATACGGCGACGGGCAGCGACTCGTAGCCGCGCAGCACCCGCGTCTTGCGGCGCCGCGGCTCGCCGGCGACGGTGAGGCCGGGGTGGCGGTCGAAGAGGGTGCGCAGCCCGATCTCGCCCTCCAGCCGGGCCAGGGCGGCGCCGAGGCAGTAGTGCACGCCGCCGGAGAAGGACAGGTGGTCGCGGGCGTTGGCGCGGGTGACGTCGAAGCGGCCGGGGTCGGCGAAGACGGCGGGGTCGCGGTTGGCGCCGCCGAGCATCGGCACGACCACGTGGCCGGGCTGCAGCCGGGTGCCGGCGATCTCCACGGGCCGCTGGCAGACGCGTGCCGAATTCTGCACCGGGGAGTCGAACCGCAGCATCTCCTCCACGGCGCCGCGCCACAGCGACGGGTCGTCCCGCAGCAGCCGCAGCTGCGCCGGGTGGGCCATCAGCAGCGCCGCGCCCGTGCCGAGCAGGTTGACCGTCGTCTCGAAGCCGGCGGCGAGCAGCAGGCCCGCGGTGGCGAGCAGTTCGTCGTCGGTGAGCTGCTCGCCCTCGAGGTGCACCAGCTGGCTGAGCAGGTTGTCGCCGGGCTCGCGGCGCAGCCGCTCGAAGTGCCCGCGCATCCACGCGTTGCTCTGCCGGATGCCGATCTCGGTGCGCCGGTACTGCCGATACGTGAGCCCCAGGTCGAGCGTCGGCGCGGCCATGGTGCCCCAGTCGAGGAACTGCCGACGCATGGCCAGGGGCACGCCGAGGATGTCGGCGATGACGGTGACGGGCAGCAGCGCCGCATACTGCTCGACCAGGTCGAACCGCGGGCCCAGGCCGTCCAGGAGCTCCTCGGCGGTCCGCTCGATCCTGGGCCGCAGCGCCTCGATCGCCCGGGCGGTGAAGACCTTCGAGACCAGCCGCCGGTAGCGGGTGTGGTCCGGCGGGTCGGTGACGAGCATCGACGGCGGGTCGACCGGCCCGATCGGGGCGGTGCGCCGGCCGAGCCGCCACAGCAGCGCGATCGGCGCCGGCAGCCGCTGGTCGTTGAACCCGACGCCGAACGCCTCGCTGCGCAGCACCGCCGACGCCACGTCGTGCCGCGCGGTCGCCCACATGATCCGCCCGTGGACCAGCGGCCCCTGCGCACGGATCTGGTCGTAGAACGGGTACGGGTCCGCGCGGACGGCGGGGTCGACGAAGAACCGCGCCTGCGGGTCACCCTTGCGGGCCGCGGCGCTGATGCCCAGTCGCGCGAACCCGTGCCTCGTCGCCCACCGCACCAGCGTCCCGCTCATGGTACTAGACGGTACCATGAGCGGGGCCCGTGATGGTCAGCCCGTCGAGCGGGGGCGGGTGGTGACGGCGGAGAGCGGGACGGCGACGTCCTCCAGGGGCTTGCCCTCGGCGTCGACGCCGAGGAACCATTCGACGACGCCGCCGACGATCATCACCGCGGCGCCGATCAGATAGCCGATGAAGAGCTTGCCGGGGTCCTCGCCCTCACCGATGAGCCAGCCGTAGAAGATCGGGCCGATGGCGCCGAAGCACTGGGCGATGGCGAAGAACACGGCGATCGCCTGGGCCCGGATCTCGAGCGGGAAGATCTCGCTGACGGTCAGGTAGGCGGAGCTGGCGCCGGCCGAGGCGAAGAAGAAGATGACGCACCAGGCGAGGGTCTGCGTGAACGCGTTGAGCATCCCCGCGTCGAACATCCAGGCCGAGATGGCCAGGAGGATGCCGGAGATCAGGTACGTGCCGGTGATCATCTTACGGCGGCCGACGGTGTCGAAGAGGTGGCCGAGCAGGAGCGGGCCGGCCAGGTTGCCGACGGCGAAGGCGATCAGGTAGATCGGGGTCTTCTCCGCGTCGACGTCGTAGAACTTCGACAGCACCAGCGTGTAGGTGAAGAAGATGGCGTTGTACAGGAAGGACTGCGTGATCATGAGGGTCGCGGACAGCGCCGACCGGGACGGCATCCGCCGGAACAGGACCTTGACCAGGGACAGGTAGCCGTGCGAGGTGGACGGCTTGATCTCGATGGCGGCGCGCTCGTCGACCGGGGCGAGGGTCTGACCCGACCGCTCCACGTCCCGCTCGATCGCCGCGATGCTCTCCTCCGCCTCCCGCTCGCGCCCGTGCATGATCAGCCAGCGAGGGCTCTCCGGCAGGTGCCTGCGCAGGTTCCAGATGAGCAGACCGATGATCGGCCCGATCAGGAACCCGAGCCGCCAGCTGATGTTGAGCGAGATGTGGTTCAGCAGGATGTACGTGCCGAGCGTGCCGATGATGGCGCCGCCCCAGTAGGTGCCGTTCACGCCGATGTCGACGCGGCCGCGGTACTTCGCCGGCATCATCTCGTCGATCGCGGAGTTGATGGCGGCGTACTCACCGCCGATGCCGGCGCCGGCGATGAACCTGGTCAGGTAGAGGAAGATCAGGCTCAGCGTGCCGTTTCCCCAGGTGAGCGCGGTCAGCGCATTGCCGGCGAGGTAGACGCCGAGCGTGACGACGAACAGGTTCTTGCGGCCGAGCGCGTCGGACAGGCGGCCGAAGAACAGCGCGCCGAAGACCTCGCCCAGCAGGTACACGGTGGCGATGGCGCCGACCTGCGTGCTGCTGAGCCCGAGCGTCTCCTGCTTGTTGAGCACCGCCCCGACGGCACTCGCGATGGTGATCTCCAGGCCGTCGAGGACCCAGGCGGTGCCCAGCGCCAACACCATCCTGGTGTGGAACGGAGCCCAGGTGAGCCGGTCGATCCGGGCCGGGATCAGGCTGCGGATGACGCCGGTAGACCCTGCGGCTGACTGAGGGCCAGATTGCGTGTCGGACAAGGTGCACCTCCCAGGATTCCCTGACAAGCCCCGTGCCCGCATCGGCGAGCCTCAAAACGCGGGTCTTGACGGTGCAGCGCGGATCGACCACTCTGAGTTCGAGAGAGCGCTCTCTTCGATCGGTCCGACCGGACGCCCGCCAGCACCGGCAACCGCCCTCCCGGTGCATCGACGTGGTGCGGCGACGGTCACGCACGCCCCCATCCGAAGCCCAGGAGAAGAGAACCATGCCCAGACTGAAGGGCCGGCGCCTCGCCGGCCTGCTCGTGGCCGCGCTCGTGGCCGGCTACGCCGCCTTCACCGTCACCTCCGCCAACGCCGCCAGCAGCCTGCTGTCGCAGGGCAGGCCCACCACCGCGTCGTCGACGGAGAACGCCGCGTCCGGCGCGGCCCTCGCCACCGACGGCAACACCGGCACCCGCTGGTCCAGCGCGTTCAGCGACCCGCAGTGGATCCAGGTCGACCTCGGCGCGACCGCCACGGTCGACCAGGTCGTGCTCAACTGGGAGGCCGCCTACGCCCGCTCGTTCAGCATCCAGCTCTCCACCAACGGCAGCACCTGGACGACCGTCTACTCCACCACCACCGGCACCGGCGGCATCCAGACCCTCAACGTGTCCGGCAGCGGCCGGTACGTGCGGATGAACGGCACCGCCCGCGCCACCGCCTACGGCTACTCGCTGTGGGAGTTCCAGGTGTACGGCACGACCGGCGGCACCACGTGCGGCACCGCGAACGCCGCCCAGGGCCGGCCGGCCACCGCGTCGTCGACGGAGAACGCCGCGTCGCCCGCGTCGGCCGCCTTCGACGGCAACACCGGCACCCGCTGGTCCAGCGCGTTCAGCGACCCGCAGTGGGTCCAGGTCGACCTCGGCGCGACGGCGACCGTCTGCCAGGTGGTCCTGAACTGGGAGGCCGCCTACGCGCGGTCGTTCACGATCCAGCTCTCCACCAACGGCAGCACCTGGACGACCGTCTACTCCACCACCGCCGGCACCGGCGGGATCCAAACCCTCGACGTGTCGGGCAGCGGCCGGTACGTGCGGATGAACGGCACCGCCCGCGCCACCGCCTACGGCTACTCGCTGTGGGAGTTCGCGGTCCGCACGACCGGACCGGTGCCGCCCACCTCGCAGCCGCCGTCGTCGCAGCCGCCGTCCCAGCCGCCGGGGTCGTTCTGGGGCGACACCAGCTCCATCCCCAACCCGTCCAACGTCGTCATGGTCAAGGTGCTCAACCGCACCAACGGGCAGTACCCCGACAGTCAGGTGTACTGGAGCTTCAACGGCCAGACGCACAGCATCGCCGAGCAGCCGTACCTGGACATGCCGGCCAACTCCGCCGGCCGGATGTACTTCTACCTCGGCAGCCCGAACAGCCAGTACTACGACTTCATCGAGTTCACCGTCGGGCCGTCGGTCTTCAACGGCAACACCACCCGCGTCGACGCGTTCGGGCTGAAGCTGGCGATGCGGCTGCACGCCCGCGACGGCTACGACGTCCAGGTCGGCGAGGACCAGGCCACGTTCGCCGAGAGCCGCGCGGCGACGTTCCAGCGGTTCATCGACGAGGTGCCGGCCCAGTTCGACGTCCTGGCGCAGTCGCAGGCGCCGTACCGGATCATCGCGCCGGGCAGCGACCCTACGTTCCGCGCCGGCGGCGTCAACGCGAACTACTTCACCGCGTACGCCGCGCAGTACGGCATCAACGCCCCGACGTCGGACGTCTTCGGCTGCGCCGGGGTGCTCGCCAACGATCCGGCGAACTGCGCGGCGCTCAACCGGCACGTGCGGCAGCTGCCGCAGTCGGATTGGTCGACGCCGAGCCTGTACTACCAGGCCGCGCCGGCGAACTACTACGCCAAGTTCTGGCACGACCACGCCATCGACAAGCTGTCGTACGGGTTCCCGTACGACGACTACGCCGGCCAGTCGTCGTTCGTCTCGCACGGCAACCCGCAGTGGCTGCTGGTGGCCGTCGGCTGGTGACGCGCCACGACAACGCCGAATGCCGGTGACGCGTCACAGCAACGCTGAAGGCCGGTAGCGCCTTCTCGGCAGCGCGCGACACGCCGTACACCAGCGGCAAACGCAACGACGGGCACCCCTCGCACGAGGCAAGGGGTGCCCGCCGTCATGGCACCCGGAGGTGTCAGGCAGCTCCGCCCGGCTGGACGACGCCGTTCACCGTGAGGGTGTACGGCGCGTACTGCTGGACCTGCTCCGTCGGCTCGTCGTAGGCGACGACCGCCACGACCTTCGGGAACAGCGACAGCAGCGCCAGCTGGATCCAGTTGAGCGTGATGCTGTTCTTACCGGTGAACTCGAACTGCCACGCGAGGTGGTTCGCCTCGTCGATGCCGACGAGCTTCACGTGCCAGTTCTTGACCTTGACCGGGGTGATCTCCGTCGGCGAGTCGAACGGCGCCAGGCTGGAGCCGTCGCTCAGCAGGGTGCCGCCGAGCGCGATGTCGTCGACGAGCAGGCCGCCCTCGTTGACACCGCCGTCGCTGACGTAGCGGATGCCCAGCAGGATCGACTTGCCCGCGAACGCGGACAGGTCGAAGCTGTGCGCCTCGAAGCCGTTCGTCGTGCCGTTCAGGCCGGGCCCGAGCGGCGCGTCGACGGTCTTGTCACCGGGGATCGCGGTGTAGGTCGTGCCACCGTCGGTGGAGACCACGACGTAGCCGTAGTCGTAACCGAGCTCGGCGCCGTACTTCGCCTGGAAGGTCAGCGTCGCGTTGGAGGCGGGGACCGTCACCGGGATGACCGCGGTGGCGTCGGTGTTGTTGGCGTTGCCCGAGAACAGCACCGAGTTGCCCGGCCGGTCGGGGTCGTTGTTGACCAGCGTCCAGGCCAGCGGCAGGGACGGCAGGGCCGACGCGCCGGTGAACTTGAGCGAACGCAGGTCCTTGCCCTTGATGGCCGTGCCGTTCTTCTGCAGCAGCACGTAGTCGGCGCCGTTGGGGGCCGCTCCGGGCACGCTGTAGCTCTGGGTGTTCGCCAGGTTCACCGAGGAGCGGACGCTCTTCGACGTGACCTTGGCCTTGTCGGCGCCGAGCACGAGGCTCCAGCGCGAGTCGTCCAGGAGCTTGTCCAGCAGCACCGACGACTGGTAGTCGTGCAGCACCGTGTACGCGTCCTTGGCACCCTCGGCCTTCACGGCCGCGTCGACGCTCTTGATGCCCTGCAGGGCGCCGTCGCGGTGCAGCTTCTCGATGATGTCCTGACCGTAGTGGTCGTAGAGGTACAGCAGGAACTGGTATGCGTTGCCGTAGTCGGCGAGCACACCGGCGCCGCTGCCGCCCTCACCCCAGAGGTTGAGCGAGTTCTGGGAACCACCGCAGTCACGGGGGTTGGGGTTGAAGGGTGTCTGCACCGGGCCGTAGCCCTGGAAGCAGTACAGGTGGCTGTCGCCGCCCTTGTCGTAGACCGTCTTGGTGCCGTCGACGTAGCCGGTGAGCGTCTGCGCGAAGTCCGCGAGACCCTCGTTGAGCCACGTCGTCTCGTTCGGGTCGACGTAGGACAGCAGCAGGTGCTGCCACTCGTGCGCGAACGTGCCCTCGTAGAGGGTCGGCCGGGCCGGGCGGCTGGTGCAGACGTCACTGCTCGGCGCGTCGACGGGGTTGGCGCCGGTACGGTGCTCCCAGTCGTAGGCGTCGATCGTCATGACGTTGCGGTCGAACAGTTCGTTGAACTGCGTCGAGAAGAAGCCCGCGATGTAGGTCGTGGCGGCCGGGAACGTGTAGTAGTTGTCGTCCCGGACGTTGTCGACCAGCGTGACGGTCTTCTCGCCGCCGCCGGTGTAGACGCCGCCGTTGCCGTTGGCGTCCGGTCCGAGCAGCGCGTTGCTGCCGTCCCGGTTCGGCGGCGTGCTGAAGGCGGCGGTCTCCTTCGGGTACATGTTGGTGTCGAACTCGTGGATGAAGTTCGCCACCTGCGCGTCGGTGACCGTGGTCGTGTTCGGCACCGCGTTACGGCAGTCGCCCGCCGGGAACGAGGTGTCGACCGCGACCCAGACCTCGATGTGCTCGCCGACACCGCGCAGGACGTAGTCCTTGCGGTACAGCCGGCCCTGGTAGTCGTCCGAACCCAGCCACTGACGGACCGTGCCGACCGCCGGGGTCTCCCCCGCGGCCAGCGAGCGCCGCTGCTGCGCCGGCTTCGCCATCTTCGACGTGTCGACCAGCTTGCCGTCCAACGTGAACTGGGTCCGCGTCATGTGCCGCGTGTCGGACGTCGTGCTCGCACCGGACGCCGCAGGCGCCTTGGCCGGAGCCGCCGACGCCGGGGAAACCGGCAGGGCGACGAGCACCGGCACGGCGAGGACGACGACCGCGGTCGTGACCAGGCGTTTCCGCACCATGAAGCCTCCTCAATTCGGCCCGCAGCACCGGGCGGGGGTGACCGCGACCGGAAACTGGCAGACCGAACCCGTGATGATATTGACAAGGCACACTATCGCCACGGCATCCATCGGCAACGTTCGCATCGAATAGCGAGGGTGTCGACGAGGGATCGCTTGCATTCGGTGCCGCCAATGCACGGATTCAGCAGGCGGGTGCCGCACCGCCCGACGTCGAGGAGATGTACGCGTGGCTGACGTACTGCCCGGCGCCGACGCGGTCCCAGCGGGTCGTCGTGCCGTAGGGCCCGGCGATCGACTGGCCGGTCACCCAGCACTCGATCGGCACCTGGGCGTAGGTCGCGGCGTAGCCCTTGCTCGCGAACGTGGAGGCGGCGCCGGCCCGGATGTTCAGCGGCCCGCTGCCGATGACGCCGCGCGGCCCGCCGGCGGTCCACAGGTAGGCGACGTCGACCCACGCGTTGTCCGTCAGCTGCAGCCCGTCCCAGAAGACGCCGTCGCCGAGGTCGATGCCCGCGGGGTTGGCGACGGCGCGGCCGAACTGGTCCTTCCCTCCGTTGTAGCCGTTCTGGTACGCCGCCTGCGCCTCGGGCCGGCCCTGCGGGAGGTCCTTCCACGACTGGCGGGTCGCCGGCGGGTTCCAGTAGTCGTCGGTGGTGTTCCACGGGCCGACGTCCCAGACGGGGGCGAACTCGCACCGCGCGCCGCTGGTCGTGCAGACCCGCACGGTGTAGTCGCCGGTGCCCTTCGGTGACAGGCCGCGCCGCGACGGCAGCGCCACGAAGTGGTCCCGGCTGGTGATCACGTGGCCGTTCGCGGTGGTGCCGCCGACGAGCCCTTCGCGGGTCGCGTACACCCGGTACACGTTGCCGACGGCGGCGAGCCCGGTCGCGGCGGGCGCGCTGGAGGCCGCCAGCCGCACGGCGGTCACGGATGCCGCCCCGGTCAGGACCACCCGCACCTCGACGACGCCGACAGACTCCTTGAGGGGGGTGCCTGCCGTCTGCCACTCGGTCTACCGGTCGCCGCTCCGGCCGCGGTACTCGACGTCCGCCGATCCGGTGACGGCGGCGGTGACCAGGTTCGCGGGCGTGGCGAGGGTGTGCGCGGCGGTGAGCAGCATGCCCTGCGCCACCGGCGCCCGCTGCCCGCCCGGCGCGGTGGACGGGTCGGCGAGCCGCAGCGCGGCGCCGGTCCAGGCGACGTTGACGTCGTCGCCGCCGACGGCGCGCAGCTCGGCGCTCCAGGCGTTGGACGGGTCCGCGGACACCTCCGGCTGCCCCGGGGTGGCGTGCGCGGGCGTGGCGACGGTCAGGAGCGCAAGGGCCGCGAGGGCGGGGAACCACCGGTTCAGCACCCTCGCAGCCAACCATTGACATCGATGAACGTCAAGATGTTGCCGGCGGGTGACCCTGGTGCGGCCGGGCCTCGGGGACGGCCGCCCGCCACGTAAGATTCACGGATGCCTCTGATCGTCGCCGTCGCACAGCCGGAGTGCGACGCCTTTGACGTGGCCGCCAACGCCGCCACCCACGCGGCGGTGGTCCACGCGGCGGGCGCGCGGGTCGTCGTCTTCCCCGAGCTGTCACTGACGGGCTATGAGCTCGACGCCGACGTGGTGCCGGTGGACCACCCCGCCCTGTCCCCGCTCCTGGACGCCTGCCAGGACACGGGCACGCTCGCCCTGGCCGGCGCGCCGGTCGACGGCGCCGGCGGCCCGCACATCGCGGTCCTGGCCGTGGACGGCGTCGCCGGCACGGTCACCGTCGCCTACCGCAAGGTGCACCTGGGCACCTCCGAGCAGCGCCGCTTCCGGCCCGCCGAGGGTCCCGCCGTCGTCACCGTCGACGGGTACCGGCTGGGCCTCGCCGTCTGCAAGGACACCTCGGTCCCGGAGCACCAGGCCCGCACCGCCGCGCTCGGCATCGACGTGTACGCCGCCGCCATGTGCATGTCCGCCGACGAGCTCGCCGAGCAGGACTGCCGGGGCGCCCGCATCGCCAAGGCGCACGGGGTGTGGGTCGCGCTCGCCAGCTTCGCCGGCCCGACCGGCGACGGCTACGCCGACACCGCCGGCCACTCGACGATCTGGTCCCCGGACGGCACCGCGGTCGCCCGGACCGGCGCCGACCCCGGCACGTTCGCCGTCACCACCCTGCCGTAGCGGCTCGCCGGTCCGCCTCACCGCCTACCCCGTGCCCACCCCGCGCCCATACCAAAGCCTGCCGTAGCGTGGGCGGGGTGAGCGGCGCGGAGTTCGCGAAGGTGGAGCGCACCTCGGCGGCGGAAGGGGCCGTGCGCGCCATCCAGCAGATGATCGTCGACGGCCGGCTCGCGCCGGGGCAGCGGCTGCCGCCGGAGCGCGAGCTCAGCGAGCTGCTCGGGATCAGCCGGCCGACGCTGCGCGAGACGATCCGGGCGCTCGTCGGGCTCAACATCCTGGAGAGCCGGCACGGCGCGGGCACGTTCGTCGCAGGGCTGTCCACGGCGGCGCTGCTGGAGCCGATGCGCTTCGTGATGGCGCTCAACGAGCGCACCGTGGAGGAGCTGTTCGAGGCGCGCCTGCTGCTCGAGCCGGCCCTGGCCGCGCTCGCCGCGCAGCGTGCCACCGGCGAGCAGGTCGCGGCCATGCGGGCGGCGATCCTCGGCGAGGACCAGGTCGAGGCCGACGTGCGGCTGCACCGGCTGATCGCCGGCGCGTCGGGCAACGCGCTGCTCGCCGCGATGCTGGAGTCCCTGTCCGGCCTCGGCCGGTCGAGCCGGTCCATGACGTCGGGACGGCCCGGCGTACACGAGCGGACGGCCGGGGACCACGAGGCCATCGTCGCGGCCGTGGAGGCGCGCGACCCCGACGCCGCGCGCCACGCCATGACGGCGCACCTGGAGCGGATCGCGACCGTCGCCCGTGAAGGGCAGGGATTGGCTTGACCACTTGGCCACTTCGCTCGTACCGTGGCAACCCATGAGACTTGCCCGGCTTGGACCCTCCGGTGCCGAACGACCCGTGGTGCTCGACGCCGAGGGCCGCGCGCGGAGCCTCGAGGGGCTGACCGCCGACATCGACGGCGGGTTCCTCGCCGCCGACGGGATCGCCCGCGTCCGCGACGCGCTCGACACCCTGCCCGTGCTCCCCGAGCAGGGCCTCCGCCGGGGCGCGCCGGTCGCCCGCCCCGGCAAGGTCGTCTGCATCGGGCTCAACTACCGCGCGCACGCCGCGGAGTCCGGCGCCGAGGCGCCCGCCGAGCCGGTCGTGTTCATGAAGGCGGCCGACACGGTCGTCGGCCCTGACGACGACGTGCGCATCCCGCGCAACAGCGTCAAGACCGACTACGAGGTGGAGCTCGCGGTCGTCATCGGCCGCGAGGCGCGCTACCTCGACAGCCCCGCCGACGCCGCCGCGCACATCGCCGGCTACGCCATCAGCAACGACGTCTCCGAGCGCGAGTTCCAGCTGGAGCGCGGCGGCCAGTGGGACAAGGGCAAGTCCTGCGAGACGTTCAACCCGCTGGGCCCCTGGCTCGTGCCCGCCGACGGCCTGGCGGTGCCCGAGCTGCGCCTGCGGTCGTGGGTCAACGGCGAGCCCCGCCAGGACGAGCTCGCCGGCGACATGATCTTCGACGTGCCGCACCTCGTCTGGTACCTGAGCCAGTTCATGGTGCTGCGCCCCGGCGACGTCGTGAACACCGGCACGCCGGCCGGGGTGGCGATGGGCCTGCCCGGCCAGCCGTACCTGCGCGCCGGCGACGTGATGGAGCTGGAGATCGACGGCCTCGGCCGCCAGCGCCAGCGCCTCGTCTAGCCTTCCGCCGGCGCCGGCGCCTCGTCCATCCCTCCATCGACGGCCTGGGCCGCCGGCGCCGGCGCCTCGTCCAGCCCTTCTCCGCGGGCCCGGCCCGGGCCCGCCTCAGTCGAGCCAGCCGGGGCGGACCAGGCCGGCCTCGTAGGCGAAGACCACGAGCCGCGCACGGTCGCGCGCGCCGAGCTTCACCATCGCGCGCGACACGTGGGTCTTGGCGGTCGCCGGGCTCACCGTCAACCGGGCGGCGATCTCGTCGTTGGACAGGCCCTGACCGGCCAGCGCGACGACCTCCCCCTCCCGGTCGGTGAGCCCGGCCAGCCGCCGCGGCGACGCCGGGCCGGCGGTACGGGCCGCGAACCGCTCGATGACCCGGCGGGTCACGCCCGGCGAGAGCAGCCCGTCGCCGGCCGCGACGACGCGCACACCCCGGACCAGCTCGGCCAGGTCGGTGTGCTTCACCAGGAACCCGGCCGCGCCGGACCGCAGGGCCTCGGCCACGTACTCGTCCAGCTCGAACGTGGTGAGCACGAGGATGCGCACCGCGGAGAGCGCCGGGTCCGCGACGATCTGCCGGGTCGCCGCGAGGCCGTCGACGCCCGGCATCCGGATGTCCATGAGCACCACGTCGGGGCGGGTCTGGCGGGCCAGGCGCACCGCGTGCGCGCCGTCGCCCGCCTCACCGACGACCTGGCGGCGCTGGGCGCGTTCTGGCGGTTGGCGCAGGTGGCGGTGCTCGCCGCGTACACGTTGACGAACACCGTCGTGCTCCAGCTCGTCAGCGGCGCCGACGAGGTGCGGGCGCTCGACCCGGACCAGGCGGCGGCGGCGCTGGCCTGGGTCGCCACCAGCGCCCACGCCGTCGGGTACAGCATCGGCCTGGTCTTCCTCGGCCTCGGCTCGACGGTCTTCGCCTGTCTGCTGTACCGGTCGCGGTACGTGCCGCGGTGGCTGGCCGGGCTCGGCGTCGTGGCGTCCGCGCTGCTCGCCGCGGGCAGCCTCGTCACGATCGCGTTCCCGGAGGCGACCGCGGTCGTCAACCCCGCCCTGTATGCGCCGATGTTCGTCTTCGAGATGACCACCGGCGTCCTGCTCCTGGTCCGCGGCGTGCGCTGAGCCGGCCCCCGGCGGCTACTCGCCTGCCGCCCCGGTGCGGGCGGTGAACAGCAGGTACTCCCACTCCATCACGCCGCCGCCGAGGTCGTGGCGCCGGGCCAGGTCCAGCAGGGCCTCGTCCAGCGCCGCGAGCGCCGCCGGGTCGCCGGAGTTCGCGGCGTAGACGGCGATCGTCGGGCCGTAGGTGCGCTTGAAGAACTCCAGGAACGCCTCCGCGGTCGGGAACACCGTCACGGGCAGCATCCGCCGCTGCGCCACGACGTCGGTGACGCGGTCGCCGAACAGGGCGCGGACGTGGGCCTCGTCGCCCCACAGCGGCGGCGGCTGGGCGCCGGGCGGCGGGGGCGGCGCGTAGGGCTTCATCGTCGCGAACATCTGCCCGATGAAGCCCTGCGGCGTCCAGTTGATCAGCCCGATCGTCCCGCCCGGCCGCAGCACACGGACGATCTCGTCGGCGCACACCTGGTGGTGCGGGGCGAACATGACCCCGACGCACGACATCACGGTGTCGAACGCGCCCGCCGCGAACGGCAGCGACTCCGCGTCGGCGGCCTGCCATTCGAGGGTGACGCCGTGCCGGCCGGCCAGCTCCTCGCCGGTCTCCAGCAGCTCGGGGGTGAGGTCGGTGGCGACCACGTCGGCGCCGGCCCGCGCGGCCGGGATCGCCGCGTTGCCCGAACCCGCGGCCACATCGAGAATCCGCTGCCCTGGCCCGGCGGCCACGGCCTCGGAAAGGACGGGCCCGAGCGCCGGGATGACGTCCGCGGCGACCGCCGCGTAGTCGCCCGTCGCCCACATCGCCCGGTGCCTGCTCTTCAGCGCCTGATCGGCGGTCATGTCTGCGATCTGCATGCCTTCGACCGTAGGAATCGTCGCCGGGGCGTCACCAGTACAGGATCTGTACTAGTCGCCGAGCCGACATTACGGTGCGCACATGGGAGCGTCGTACTACCAGTTCTGCCCGGTGGCCAAGACCATGGAGCTGCTCGACGAGCGCTGGACCCTGCTCGTGGTCCGCGAGCTCGTCGGCGGCGACCGGCACTTCAACGACCTGCGCCGCGGCCTGCCCCGCATGTCCCCGACACTGCTGTCGAAGCGCCTCCAGCACCTGGTCGCCGCCGGTATCGCCGAACGCCACAAGTCAGGCGTCGAGGTCCGCTACCGCCTCACCCGCGCCGGCCAGGAGCTCGCCCCGATCGTCGCCGCGCTCGGCGAGTGGGGCATCCGCTGGATCGGCCACCTCGGCGACCAGGACCTCGACCCGAAGATCCTGCTGTGGGACATGCACCGGCGGGTCGACCACGACGCCCTCCCCTCCGGCCGGACCGTCATCCAGTTCGAGTTCCCGGCCGTCGCCGCCTCCCTGCGCAACTGGTGGCTCGTCCTCACCCCCACCGAAGCGGACGTGTGCGACGCCGACCCCGGCTTCGACGTGGCCGTGCACGTGACCGCCGACCTGCGCAGCATGGTCGAGGTCTGGCTCGGCGACCTGGACTGGTCCGACGCCCTGCGCTCCGGCGCCGTCACCATCCAGGGCCCGCCCGACCTGCGCCGCGACGTGCCCGCCTGGTTCAAGCTCATCTCCTTCGCCGCCGTCCCCCGCGCCCCACGCTCCGAGCGTCCGATCAATTCGCGCTGAAACGCCGATCAAGTTGTACTCTTAAGCCGACATCTGGCAGGGTGAGCTGGTGACCCTTCAGGACGTGCGCATCGTCGATGCCCCCGCCGCATGGCAGGCTGGTGACGCCAGCAGTCACCGGGAGATGCATGACCGCATGAGCTTCGCTCCGCTCGACCATGACGGCCCCTGGTCCGAGGACGAATACCTCGCCATCGACCCCGCCGGGCATCGCATCGAGCTGATTGACGGGAGTCTGTTGTTGAGCCCGGCACCGAAGAACCGGCGCCAGCTGCTGTCATCACTCCTATGGGCGGCGTTCGACGAACGCGCCGCCGAGGCAGGTCTATTCGCCCTGGAGGGGGTCAACGTCCGGCTCGGCTCCGGCCGCATCCTCATTCCGGACCTCATCGTGGCCGACGTCGACGGAGGCGACGACACGATCGCCGCCGACGACGTGATGCTCGCCGTCGAGATCGCCTCACCGAGCACCGCTGGCGTGGACCGCTTCATCAAGATGCCGCTCTATGCGGCAGCAGGAATCGCCTGGTATCTGGTCGTTGAGCAGGAGCTGTCGGGAGCGGTCACGATGCACGTGCATCGGCTGGCAGGCGGGCGATATGACGAGGAGGCGAAGGTAGGCCCGGGCCAGACGCTCACCCTCACGAAGCCTCTCGACGTCACCCTAGATCCAGACGCGCTGCTGCGCCGGATCGCGCGTCGCCAAGCCTGAGCAACGCGACCCGCACGGCTACGGGGCGGGGACCTCGGTGATGGTGGTGTAGACGGGTTTGCCCTCGGTGCGGGCCTGGGCGACCATCTCGTCGGCGCCGGTGGAGGGGCCGCCGATGCGCAGGACGGCGTCGCAGTGGGTGAGGAGGCGGGCGGAGATCGGGTGGAAGATCTCGTCGAAGACGGGGTCGCCGATGGTGGCGGAGCCCGCGCGCTCGATGAGGGGCAGGGCCAGCGCCTCGCCGGTGACCGGGAGGTGGCCGGCGCGGAAGAGGGTGACGGCGGCGTCGTTCATGGCGTCGACGTTGGCCTGGAGCTTGGTCGGGTCGTCGCCGGTGCCCGAGCGGTACGGGCCGGCTACCAGGATCATCATGACGGGAACTCCTCAGGGTTGTCGGTGGTGATGACGTCGACGCCGGCCGCCCGCAGCGCTGCGAGCGTCTCGGCCGCGGCATCCGTCGCGGCGGCGCCGTGGAAAGCGGCACTGCCGTAGGCGGCACCGCCGTCAGAGGTGGCGTTGTCAGGAGTGGGGGCGCCCGAAGTGACACGGGCCGCAGTGGCGCTGCGGGACGGACCGCCGGCCGAAGTGGCGTCGCCCGAAGTGGCGCTGGCGGAAGGACCGCCGCCCGGAACACCGCCGGCCGCAGTGACGCCGCCCGGACCACCGCCGACCGCAGTGACGCCGCCCGGACCACCGCCGGCCGAAGTGGTGGCGCCCGAAGTGGCGCTGGCGGAAGGACCGCCGCCCGGAACACCGCCGGCCGCAGTGGCGCCGCCCGGACCACCGCCGGCCGGAGTGGGGCCGCCGGAAGGGCCGCCGGCCGAAGTGACACCACCCGAAGGACCGTCGCCCGGAGCACCGCCGGCCGGAGTGGCGGCGCCCGAAGCACCGCCGGCCCCGATGGCGCTGCCGGAGGTGGCGGCTGGAGGGGCGGTGGACGTGACGAAGATGTCGGCGGCGGAGAGTGGGGCGACCCGGGCGAACGCCTGGACGCCCAGCTTGCTGGCGTCGGCGACCACGATGGTCCGGCCGGCGCGGCGCAGGGCGGCGCGCTTCACGGCGGCGTCGTCCAGGTCGAACTCGGACCAGCCCAGGTCGTGATGGACCGCGCCGATCGACATGATGAACGTGTCGAAGCGCAGCTGGTCCAGGGCGCTCAGGGCGAGCGGGCCGACCAGGCTGCGCTCCCCCGCGCGGGACTCGCCGCCCAGGATGAGCAGCCTGATGCCGGGCTGGTCGGCGAGCCGGACCGCCGCCTGCAGGCTGAGCACCGCCACCGTCAGCGGCCCGGCGGGGGATGGGGCGGCGCCGAAGCGGGCGGCCAGGGCGGCGGCCACCGCGGCGGTGGTGGTGCCGGCGTCGAGCAGGACGGTGCCGCCGGGGGCGATCAGGTCGGCGGTGGCCGCGGCGAGGCGGGCCTTCGTCGCCGACCGCCACTGGGCGCGGACGTCGAAGCCCGCCTCGTCCGCCGGGACGTCCAGGGCGACGGCGCCGCCGCGGACCCGGCGGACCAGGCCCTGCTCCTGCAGCTGGTCGAGGTCGCGGCGGACGGTCATCTCCGAGACGCCGAGGCGGGTGGCGAGCTCGGCCAGGGTCAGCCGGCCGCTGCCGCGGACGAGGCGCAGGGTGAGGTCGAGTCGATCCGGTGCGGGCACGGCACCGAATCTAACAGGACGTTGTGAAATTTGAAAGATCTGTGTGAGGTTTACGCGACCGGGGTCGGCTGGCGCGGGGCCTTGGACGGCTCCGGCGCCGGGCGGCGGCGGAGGACGGCGTACGTGAGGGCGCCGAGCGGGATGATGATCCAGCAGGACAGCAGCCGGTAGACGAGCATCGCGGCGGCGGCCGGGCCCTGCGGCGCGCCCGCCGACACCAGGCCGGCCAGCAGGGCGACCTCCACCACGCCGATGCCGCCGGGACTGATCGGCACCTGCCGGACCAGCTGCACCGTCAGGTACACCGTGGCCAGCGCGACCATGCTGACGTCGATGCCGAACGCGGCGGCCGTCGCGGCCAGGCAGGCGAAGTCCAGTCCCCAGTTGACGGTGGCGTGCACCAGCGACACCACCCAGGATCGGGGCGGCAGGCGGCGCAGGTCGGCGACGGTGCGCGCGACCGCCGCCCTGGCCCGCGCGACCAGGCCGCCCGGTGCACGGCCGGCCGGCTCCTCGTCGAGCGCGGGCGCGGGCGGCAGCGGGCCGCGGAAGAGCAGGAAGTCCAGGCCGAACACCACGGTGGCACCGGCCAGCAGGGTGAGGACCAGCCCGAGCGTGTGGCCGGTGCCGGTGACGTCGCCGTGCGGGACGAGGACGACGGCGCCGTACATGAGCAGCAGCGCCAGACCGGACAGCAGGGACGACAGGACGGCCACGGCACCGGCGGTGCGGCGGGTGGCGCCGGCGGTGCGGAACTGGCGGAACGCGAAGCCCGCGGACACGGCGGACCCGGCCGGCAGGCTGAAGGAGATCGCGGAGCGGGTGAAGGTGACCGCGACGGCCCGCGGCACCGACATCCGCACCCCGAAACCGGCGAGGAGGCGGCGCTGCTGGAGGGCGAAGTGCCGCAGGGAGACCAGCTCGGCCACCGCGGCGAGGACCAGCCACCAGGGGCTCGCGGAGGCGATGGTGTCGGCGATCTGGTCCGGGTCTGGCAGCTTGTCCTTGAGCGTGATCGTGGCCACACCCAGCACGACGAGCAGCGCGGCGATCCGCAGCGCCCGTTTCGTGCTCATGCCCAGTACTGTCCCATCCTTTGGTTGCGGCGCGGCCACATGGGCGACAGGAAGTGCGTTGCGCTCGTCACGCACGGAGGGTGAACCCGTGCGAGGCTGGAGGCCATGAAGCGCCTGTCGAAGGTCGACCTCCACGACACGTTGCCCAAATCGGAGGCGGGCCTCCGGCTCGCGGCGGCCCAGGAGCGGCTGCTGCGGCTCCGGCTGACGCTCGGCGGGCAGATCGGTGGCGACAAGGCGCGGCTCGGACCGCCGCTGTGCGTGGTGTTCGAGGGCTGGGACGCCTCCGGCAAGGGCGGCTCGATCAAGCGGCTCGTCGACCACCTCGACCCGCGGCACGTGCGGGTGGCGCAGTTCGCGGCGCCGACGTATGACGAGAAGCGGCACCACTTCCTGTGGCGGTTCTGGCCGGTGCTGCCGGGCTGGGGCGGGATGACGGTCCTGGACCGGTCCTGGTATGGCCGGGTCCTCGTCGAACGCGTCGAGCAGTTCGCGACCGAGGAGCAGTGGAGCCGCGCCTACGAGGAGATCGTCGAGTTCGAGCGGACCCTCGCGGCCGAGGGCATGGTCATCGTGAAGTTCTGGATGCACATCTCCGGCAAGGAGCAGCTGCGCCGCTTCCAGAGCCGGCGCGACGACCCGCTGCGCTCGTGGAAGCTCACCGACGAGGACTGGCGCAACCGGGAGAAGCGGCCCGCGTACAAGCAGGCGGTGGAGGACATGCTGGCCCACACCGACCACCCGGCCGGGCCGTGGCACGTCATCCCCGGCGACGACAAGCCCACGGCCCGGGTGCTCGTGGTGGAGCAGGTGTGCGCCGCGGTCGAGGAGGCCCTGGACCGCCACGGGCTCGAACTACCGGGCTGACGCGCCGCCGTCGACGTACATCACCTCGCCGGTCATGAAGCTGGACGCCTCGGATCCGAGGAACAGCACGGCCTTCGCGATCTCGTCGGGGGTGGCGGGCCGGCCGAGCGGGACGCCCGCCACCAGATCGGACGAGCCGGTGGACGTCTCGTACCGCTGCAGCATCGGCGTCTGGACGGGCCCCGGTGCGACGGCGTTGACCCGGATGCCGGTGCCGGCCGCCTCCAGGGCCGCCGAGCGGGTGAGCCCGTCGACCGCGTGCTTGCTGGCGACGTAGACGGCCGAGCCGGGCGCACCCTGGTGGCCGAGCACCGACGAGACGTTGACGATGCTGCCGTGGCCCTGCTCGGCCATGACCCGCAGCTCGTGCTTCATGCTCAGCAGGGTGCCGAGCACGTTGGTGTCGAAGGTCGCGGCGTAGGTGTCGGCGGTCTGCTCCACCACGGCGCCCGGGGTGCCCTCGGTGCCGGCGTTGTTGACCGCGACGTCGAGGGAGCCGAAGCGCGTGACGGTGTCGTCAACCAGCTGGCGGACGTCATCCTCGCTCCGCACGTCGGCGTGCATGAAGACGGCGCCGGCGGGCAGCTCGGCGTCGTGGCGGCCGGCGACCACCACGTCCGCGCCCTGGCCCACGAACGCCTCGGCGGTGGCCCGCCCGATGCCGGTGAGACCACCGGTGATCAGCACAGTTGTCATGCGCGGGTAGGTCCCCCGCGACGCACCCGATATGCCTAGCTGTTGTCGCGGATGTACTGCTGCGGGTCCTTGTCGCGGAACGTGAGGCCCTTGCCGCTCGGGTGCTCGCCGTAGAACGTGAGCCACTGCGCGCCGAGTGACACCCGCAGGTCCATGTCGGCGTGCTTGCGGAAGTCGGGCAGCACCTCGTCCTCCTCCTCGGCGAGGTGCTCGCTGTTCTCGGTGCGGGCCTCCCACACCGCCTTCCACCAGCCGTCGGAGCCGACCGGCTGGGAGCGGGCCGCCTCGATCGCGTCCCGGATCTTGTTGTGGTCCCGGATCGCGTCGTCGGTCTCCTCGTCGGCGTCGTCGGAGCGCTTGAGCAGGTGCGGGTACAGGATCCGCTCCTCGGCCTCGGCGTGGATCTCCAGGTGGAGGGCCAGGGACTCCCACACGGCGGTGAGCTGCTCCTCGCCGCGGGCGTCGTCGAGGCGGGCGAAGCCGCGGCGGAACGCGTGGTGGTCGTCCAGGATGAGCGCGGTGATGTCCTCCATGCCAAGCATCATCACCCGCGGGGCGAGTTCCGAAACGCGCTCCGCCATGATGTCCGGATGAACACGCTGCGCGCGAGGCTTCCCGACTGGTTCGCCGGCGGGCTGCTGGCCGTGGCCGTCCTGTGCGCCGTCGCCGCGGTCTCCGCGGCGCTCGGGTCGCGGGTCCACCCCGTGCGGGTCACCGTCGACGCGCTGCTGCTGCCGGCGCCCGCGAACCTCGGCTACGCCGCGATCCTGGCGACCCTCGCCGCCGCCGTGCACAACCGTAAGCGCGTCATCTACTGGATCCTGGTGCTGTTCCTCGGCGCGCAGCTGCTGTTCGACGTGTTCGTGCTGCTCGGCGGCGCCGAGCGCGGCGAGGAGGCGCGGGAGCTGCGGCTGCCGTGGCACGGCGCGGCGGCCGGCCTGGCCAACGCCGTCATCACCTCCGTGCTGCTGGCGCTGCTGTGGCTGGCCCGTGGCGGGTTCTCCGCCCGCGTCCAGCGGGCCAGCCTGCCGAAGGCCCTCGCGACCCTCGGCGTGATGATCAGCGCGTTCACGCTGCTCGGCTGGGGGCTGGTCGAGCTGTTCCCCGGCTCGCTCGGGCCGGGTGCGGGGCGCCTCGCGTACAGCGGCAAGACCGTCCTCGGTGGAGCGTTCGGCTTCGACGTGGGGCTGCACGGCCGTGCCCCCGGCTGGGTCAACCTGATCCTCGGCGCGTTCGGCGCGATCGCCCTGTTCGCCGCCCTGTTCGCGCTGCTGCGCTCGCAGCGGGCCACCGCGTCGCTGGACGCCGACGAGGAGCGGCGCGTCCGGCAGCTGCTCGCCGCGCACGGCCGCCGCGACTCGCTCGGCTACTTCGCGACCCGCCGGGACAAGGAGGTCGTGTTCTCCCCCACCGGGCGCGCCGCCGTCACGTACCGGGTGGTCTTCGGCGTCTCCCTCGCCAGCGGCGACCCGCTCGGCGAGCCCGACGCGTGGCCGCCGGCGATCGAGGCGTGGCTGCGGGAGGCCCGCGACTACGCGTGGACCCCGGCGGTGATGGGCGCGAGCGAGGAGGGCGCGACCGCGTACGCCCGCGCCGGGCTGCGCGTCATCCAGCTCGGCGACGAGGCGGTCCTGCACGTGCGCGACTTCGACCTCGAGGCGCCGCGGCTGCGGCAGGTCCGCCAGGCGGTGCACCGGGTCGAGCGGGCCGGGTACACGGTGCGGATCCGCCGGCACGCCGACATCGGCGCGCAGGAGATGGCGCGGATCATCGAGCTCGCCGCCCGCTGGCGCGACACGGAGACCGAGCGCGGCTTCTCGATGGCGCTCGGCCGGCTCGGCGACCCCAACGACGGCCAGTGCGTGCTCGTCGAGGCGCACAACCGCGACGGCCGGGAGGTGGCGCTGCTGTCGTTCACGCCGTGGGGCGCCGACGGGCTGTCCCTCGATCTCATGCGCCGCGACCGGGCCAGCGACAACGGCCTGGTCGAGCACATGGTGGCGACGCTGATGCGGGAGGCGCCGCGCCTCGGTGTCGAGCGGGTGTCGCTGAACTTCGCCGT
The DNA here is from genome assembly GCF_040654975.1 of Dactylosporangium sp. NPDC050588. Lineage (NCBI taxonomy): Bacteria > Bacillati > Actinomycetota > Actinomycetes > Micromonosporales > Micromonosporaceae > Dactylosporangium > Dactylosporangium sp. NPDC050588. The sequence goes on from NZ_JBFAJA010000077.1 coordinate 54,691, forward strand.
GTTCCGGGCCGTGTTCGAGGAGGGGGCGCGGATCGGCGCGGGGCCGGTGCTGCGGCTGTGGCGGACGCTGCTGCTGTTCGCGTCCCGCTGGTTCCAGCTGGAGTCGTTGTACCGCTCCAACGTGAAGTACCACCCGCAGTGGCTGCCGCGGTTCCTGTGCTTCGAGGACGTCCGGGACCTCGCGAAGGTCGGCCTCGCGTCGGCGGCGGCCGAGGGGTTCCTGGTCGTGCCCAACCTGCGCACCCTGCTGCGGCGGGGCACGCCGGTCTCCAGCGAGGCACCGCGGGCGCTGATCGAGGTCGAGCCCGCCCCCGCCGTCGAGGACCGGCGGCCGGAGCAGGTCAGGGTCCGGCTCGCCAAGCTCGAGGCGCTGCGCCGGGACGGCGTCGACCCGTATCCGCCGGGGTTCGCCCGCACCCACGAGATCGCCGCGGTCCGGGCGGCGCACCCAGGCCTCCCGCCCGGCACCAGCACCGGCGACCGGGTCAGCGTCGCCGGCCGGGTGGTGCGGCTGCGCGACCACGGCGCCCTGTGCTTCGCCACCCTGCGCGACTGGTCCGGCGACCTGCAGGTCATGATCAGCGACGACCCGTCGTTCGCGGCCACGGTCGACCTCGGCGACCACGTCGGTGTCGGCGGCGTCGTCGGCACGACGAAGCGCGGCGAGCTGTCGGTCATGGCGGACCGTTGGTGCCTGACGGCCAAGTGCCTGCGCCCCCTGCCGGACAAGCACCGCGGGCTCGCGGACCCGGAGGCGCTGGTCCGGCAGCGGCACGTCGACCTGATCGTCAACTCGACGCCCCGCGACATGGTGCGGCTGCGCTCCGCGGTCGGCTTCGCGCTGCGCGCCGTCCTGCACGGCCGCGACTTCGTCGAGGTCGAGACGCCGGTGCTGCAACGGGTGCACGGCGGCGCCAACGCCCGGCCGTTCGTGACCCACTCCAACGCCTACGACATGCCGCTCTTCCTGCGGATCGCGCCCGAGCTGTACCTCAAGCGCCTCGCCGTCGGCGGGGTCGAGCGGGTCTTCGAGATCGGCCGCAACTTCCGCAACGAGGGCGTCGACGCCACCCACAACCCCGAGTTCACGATGCTGGAGGCCTACGAGGCGTACGGCGACTACACCACGATGCGCGACCTGGCCCGCTCGCTGATCCTCGCCGCCGCCGAGGCGGGCCCCGGGTGCGTGCTCACCCGGGGCGACGAGGTCGTCGACCTGCGCGACGAGTGGCCGGTGGTGCCGGTGTACGAGGCGGTCTCCCGGGCGGCGGGCGCGACGGTCACGCCGGACGCCTCCGTCGAGGACCTGCGGGCGGTCGCGGACCGGCACGGTGTCGGGTGGCAGGAGGGGTGGACCCACGGCCAGATCGTCCTCGAGCTCTACGAGCATCTGGTCGAGGGCGCCACGGTCCGGCCCACGTTCTACACGGACTTCCCCGTCGACGTGTCGCCGCTGACCCGCCAGCACCGCGACGACCCGCGGCTCGCCGAGCGCTGGGACCTGGTCGCGTTCGGGATGGAGCTCGGCACGGCGTACACCGAGCTCGTCGACCCCGTCGAGCTGCGCGCCCGGCTCACGGCCCAGTCGCTGCGGGCGGCGGCCGGCGACCCGGAGGCGATGTCGCTGGACGAGGACTTCCTGGACGCGTTCGAGTTCGCGATGCCGCCGAGCGGCGGGCTGGGCCTCGGCGTCGACCGGCTCGTCATGATGCTGACCGGCCGGACGATCCGCGAGACCTTGCCGTTCCCACTCGTGAAGAAAAGTTCAGGCCGGAATGTTTAAGTCTCGCTGCGTGGGGAAATGCGATTCTAATGCGCGTCACTGACGATAGCCCGACGCTCGACGTGCTTGAGCGTCTGTCCGCCGCTACCGACCGGGTGACCTTCGAGTCGCTCCTGCGTCAGCTCGGGCTGCCCGAGGGCGTGCTCCGGGGCCGGCTCCGCAAGCTCGTGGACCGCGGCTGGGTCGTCGCCGAGCCCGACGACAGCTACGCCATCGGCGTGGTGGCGCTGCGACCGGGCAGCGCCTATCTGCTGGCCGACCGCACCGTCCGGCTCGCGGCGCCGCTACTGACGCAGCTGCGGGACCGGCTCGACGAGACGGTGCGCCTGGTGCGTCTCGACCCGCCCGGCGTCGTCTGCATCGCGAGCCGGGAGCCGGCGCAGGACACGGCCGGCTCCGCCGTCGGCCGGCGGATGCCCGCCCACGCCTCCGCCAGCGGCAAGGCGATCCTCGCCGAGCTGACCCGGGAGCGGGTCGTCGCGCTGCTGGATCTCGGCGGGTTCGAGGCCCACACCAGCGAGTCCGTCGCCGACCGGGCGGCGCTGTTCGAGGAGCTGGCCGAGACCAGGGCCCGCGGATGGGCGTACGAACGCGGCCAGTTCCAGCCCGGGGTCGGCTGCGTCGCGGCGGCCGTGCCCGGCACCATCGACGCGATCAGCGTGGGCGTGCCGCTCGCCAGGCTCACCGACGAGCACGCCGTCGAGATCGCCGCCAACCTGGTCCGCACCACCGAAGAGCTCGGCGAGGCGTTGCGTCGCTGACGCTGACATAGATCCAATTCCGGTACCATGGGGTATGAACGTCGAGCGCACCGACCTCCCCGGCATCGGCACGAGCCACGTGGTGACCACCGCCCGTGGCCGCCGGATCGGCATCGTCTCCCACCGCAGCGGGCGGCGTGACCTCGTCATCTACGACAAGGAAGACCCCGATACCAGCGTGGTCTCCGTGGCCCTGTCCGCGGAGGAGTCCAACACGGTCGCCGAGTACCTCGGCACCGCACGGATCGTGGAGCACCTCGCCGAGCTGCAGCGGCAGGTGACCGGCCTCGTCACCGAGCAGCTGGTGCTGGCGCCCGGCTCGCCGTACGACGGCCGCACCCTCGGCGACACGCAGGCCCGCACCCGCACCGGCGCCTCGATCGTCGCCGTGCTGCGCGGCGGGACCGTGCACGCGAGCCCCCGGCCCGACTTCGGCCTGGTCGCCGGCGACACGATCGTCGTGGTCGGCACCGCCGCCGGCACCGAGGGCGTCGCGACGCTCCTCACCGACGGATAGGGGCCGCCGGTGCACCACGACACGATCCTCATCGAGCTCGGTGCGGTCATCCTCGCGCTGGGCCTGCTCGGTGCCCTTTCCCTGCGGTTCTCGATCTCGCCCATCCCGCTGTACCTGCTGGCCGGTCTGGCGTTCGGCGCCGGCGGCGTGCTGCCGCTGACCACCAGCACCGAGTTCATCTCCGCCGGCGCGGAGATCGGCGTCATCCTGCTGCTGTTCACGCTCGGCCTGGAGTACACCGCACCGGAGCTCGTCGGCACCCTGCGCTCCTCCGCCCCCGCCGGCATCGTCGACCTCGTGCTCAACGCCGCGCCGGGCGTCGCGGCCGCGATCATCCTCGGCTGGGGTCCGGTCGCCGCGGTCGCGATGGGCGGCATCACGTACGTGACGTCCTCCGGCATCACCGCGAAGATCCTGGCCGACCTCGGCTGGCTCGGCAACCGCGAGACCCCGGTCGTGCTGTCGCTGCTGGTCTTCGAGGACCTGATGATGGCGCTGTACCTGCCGATCCTGACCGCCCTGCTGGCCGGCGTCGGCCTGCTCGGCGGCACCGCGACCCTCGCGATCGCCGCCGCCACGATCAGCGCCATCCTGCTCGTCGCGCTGCGCTTCGGGCACGTCGTGGAGCGGTTCGTCGCCTCCGACAGCGACGAGGTGCTGCTGCTCAAGGTGCTCGGCCTGACCGTGCTCGTCGCGGGCGTGGCCGAGCTGCTGCAGGTGTCCGCGGCCGTCGGGGCGTTCCTCGTCGGCATCGCGCTGTCCGGGCCCCTGGCGCACACCGCGCGGGAGCTGCTGACGCCGCTGCGGGACCTGTTCGCGGCCGTGTTCTTCGTCTTCTTCGGCCTGCAGACCGACCCGCGGGCGCTGCCGCCGGTGCTCGGCGTCGCGGCGCTGCTCGCGTTCGCCGGGATCGTGACGAAGATGGCGACCGGGTGGATCGCGGCCCGGCGGGCCGGGGTGGCGATCACCGGCCGGGTCCGGGCCGGCGCCGCGCTGCTGCCGCACGGCGAGTTCAACATCGTCATCGCGGGGCTCGCGGTCGCGGCCGGCACCAACGCGAAGCTCGGGCCGCTCGCCGCCGCGTATGTGCTCATCCTGGCGATCCTGGGGCCGCTCGCGGCCCGCGCGGCGGAGCCCCTCGCCCGGCTCTACCTGCGCAAGCGCAAGCGACCGGCGACCACATAACGGCTCGACAAGTCTGCCCGAAATACGGAATTTCCCTTAACTGTCCGCCTTTGCCCAGGTCAGCGTGTTTGGCTCTGCGGCGGAGGTTGCCACGGCAACGCGGCCGTGGCGGACAGGGGGAATCACCATGCTCAAGCACACCAAGCTGCTGCCCGCGGTCGGCGCCGCCGCACTGCTCGCGACGCTCGTCGGCGCGCCGCCGGCGTCGGCCGCGGGCGCCGGCGGCCCCGGCGGGTCCGGCAACGCCACCACCGCGTCGAAGAAGGCGCCGTCGGCCGCCTGCAAGGAGCTGACGACCGACGGCGGCTTCGAGGCGCCGAAGGTCAAGGGCGCGGACTGGATGCTGTTCGACGAGGACGACGTGCCGGGCTGGCGCACCGACGACCCGCAGGGCCAGATCGAGATCTGGAAGAGCGGCATGGACGGCGTGCCGGCCCGCTTCGGCAGCCAGTTCGCCGAGCTCAACGCGACCGGCTCCGGCAACTCGATCTACCAGGACATCAAGACCAAGCCCAACTCGAAGATCTACTGGTCCTTCTGGATCCGGGCCCGGGACACCTCCGACGCCAAGGACGTCGACGCCACCCAGATCCACTTCGGCCGCACGCCGAAGAGCGACAACGGCAACGTCAACGGGGTCGGCTCGACCTTCGCGTACATGAACACCGCGACCGACGTCTCGTGGCGGCGGCTGTCCGGCTGGTACCAGACGGGCTCCAACCAGACGATGACCCGGGTGACGCTCACGGCCGTCGAGAGCGCCTCGACCGACGAGGGCTACGGCAACCTGGTCGACGGTCTCACCATCGTCGACAACAAGAAGTGCATCTAGTCCGGCCGAAACGGTCGTGGATCGCTGCTCCGGCCGGCGGTCCACGACCCGGCGCGGGTCAGCTGCGCGCCTCCCACGTGATCTTCACGACCGCGACGGCGCCCATCGTCACGGTGAAGTAAGCGGAACAGGATTCGGGGCTTTTCGGGGCCTTTCAGGGCCGGCCCAGTCGCTGGGTCGGCCCTGTCGGCTTTGCGGGGGAACATTGGGGTAACAGTCGCAAGACATCACGCTGGAATCGGGAGGCGTCACAATGTCCGTCCAGCTCAATCACACGATTGTCGCGGCCCGCGACAAGGAGACATCGGCCGGCTTCCTGGCGGCGATGCTGGGGGTGCCGGTGGGCCGGCGCTTCGGCCCGTTCGTCCCGGTCGAGGTGAGCAACGGCGTCACCCTGGACTTCGCCGACACCGGCGACCGGCCGGTCACCGCTCAGCACTACGCGTTCCTGGTGTCGGAGCCCGAGTTCGACGCCATCTTCGGCCGCATCAAGCAGGCCGGGGTGGCCTATTACGCCGATCCGCACCACGATCAGCCGCAGGAGATCAACCACCGCGACGGCGGGAGAGGCGTGTACTTCGACGATCCCAGCGGACACAACATGGAGATCCTCACGCGCCCGTACGGCAGCGGATCCGCCTGATGCTCCAATTCCTGTGACCTTATACATAACGTGCTTTTATAAGTGCGTGATACAAATTGGGGTATGGTCCTCGTTGACTCCGCGCGGCTGACGACTGCCGTCGAGCGGCTCTTCAGCCTGCTCCGGCAGGGCAACCCGCCCAACGACATCAGCCTGACCGCCGCGTCCACGCTGCGCAGGCTGGAGCGGGAGGGGCCGCGCCGGCTCACCGAGCTCGCCGCGGCGGAGGGCGTCACGCAGCCCGCGATGACGCAGCTCGCCCAGCGCCTCGAGCGTGACGGCCTCGCCGAGCGCACGCCCGACCCCACCGACGGCCGGGTCGTGCTCGTGCGGGTCACCCTGGCCGGCCGCGACCTGCTCGCCCGCCGCCGGGAGGTGCGCGCCGCGCACCTGCGGGACCTGCTGTCCTCGCTGTCCGCAGACGACCAGGCGCTGCTCGCGGCCGCGCTGCCGGCGCTGGAAAGGCTCGCACCGTGACCTCGACGCTTCCCGGCCTCCGCGGCGCCCTGGTCGGCGGGACCGACCACCCGCACTACAAGTGGGTCGCGCTGTCCAACACGACCCTCGGCATGCTGATCGCCACGATCAACTCCTCGATCGTGCTCATCTCGCTGCCCGCCATCTTCAACGGCATCCACCTCGACCCGCTCAGCCCCGGCAACGTCAGCTACCTGCTGTGGATGCTCATGGGCTACATGCTCGTCAGCGCCGTCCTCGTGGTGACCCTCGGCCGCCTCGGCGACATGTACGGTCGCGTCCGCATCTACAACGCCGGCTTCGCGCTGTTCACGATCACCTCGATCGCACTGTCCCTCGACCCGTTCGACGGCGGCGGCGGCGCCCTGTGGCTGATCGGCTGGCGCGTCCTGCAGGCCGTCGGCGGCTCGATGCTCATGGCCAACTCCGCCGCGATCCTCACCGACGCCTTCCCTGCCGCGCAGCGCGGCATGGCCCTCGGCGTCAACATCGTCGCCGGCATCGCCGGATCCTTCATCGGCCTGGTCCTCGGCGGCCTCCTCGCCGAGTGGAACTGGCGCGCCATCTTCTGGGTCAACGTCCCCATCGGCGTGATCGGCACCATCTGGGCGTACCGCTCGCTGCACGACACCGGCGTGCGCCGGCCCGGGCGCATCGACTGGTGGGGCAACCTCACCTTCGCCGTCGGCCTCACCGCCCTGCTCGCCGGCATCACGTACGGCATCCAGCCCTACGGCGGCCACAGCCAGGGCTGGACCAACCCGTGGGTGCTCGCCGGCCTCATCGGCGGCGTCGCCGTGCTCGGCCTCTTCGCCTGGATCGAGACCCGCGTCGACTCGCCGATGTTCCCCCTCGGCCTGTTCCGCAACCGGGCGTTCGCCTCCGGCAACATCGCCGGCCTGCTCGCCTCCATCGCCCGCGGCGGCCTGCAGTTCATGCTGATCATCTGGCTGCAGGGCATCTGGCTGCCCCTGCACGGCTACCGCTACGAGGAGACCCCGCTCTGGGCCGGCATCTACCTGCTGCCGCTCACCGTCGGCTTCCTCGCCGCCGGCCCCATCGCCGGCCACCTCTCCGACAAGTACGGCCCGCGCCTCTTCGCCGCCTGCGGCCTGCTCGTCATGGCCCTCTCGTTCGGCGGCCTGCTCATCCTGCCGACCGACTTCAGCTACTGGGCCTTCGCCTTCCTCGTCTTCCTCAACGGCCTCGGCGGCGGCCTCTTCGCCGCCCCCAACACCAGCCTCGTCATGTCCAGCGTCCCCGCCCACCTCCGCGGCGCCGCGTCAGGCATGCGGGCCACGTTCCAGAACGCCGGCATGGTCCTCTCCATCGGCGTCTTCTTCTCCCTGATGGTCGCCGGACTCTCCAGCTCCCTCCCCTCGACCCTCGACACCGGCCTCACCGCTCAGGGCGTGCCGGCCTCCGCCGCGCACACCATCGCCAACCTCCCGCCGGTCGGCACCCTCTTCGCCGCCTTCCTGGGCTACAACCCGATCGCCGCCCTGCTCGGCCCGCAGCTGCTGGCCCAGCTCCCGGCCGCGAACGCCACCACCCTCACCGGCCGCGAGTTCTTCCCCCACCTGGTCTCCGGCCCCTTCCACGACGGCCTGGTCGTCGTCTTCTGGCTGGCCATCGCCATGTCGGTCGTCGGAGCCCTCGCCTCACTCATCAAGGCCCCTTCCTCCACGCCGGAGAACGCGGTCGCTGAGTAACGCCACGGACCCAGCGACCCCAGAAAACGGGCCGGCGCCTCTGTGGGGAGGCGCCGGCCCGTCTGCCTGCGGGGACCGTGGCCGCGCGACAGGTCAGGTGCGCGGGTGGCCGGTGAGGCCGTCCAGGATGGTGGTCAGGGTGTGGTGGAAGGTCTCGCCGGCGTCGAGGTGGGCGCCGTCGTGGACGAGGCGGGCGACGGTGGGGTAGCGGCCGGTGTCGAGCATGCGGGTCAGGTAGGGGCCGAGGGCGGCCTGCCAGGCGGACATGTCGGTGCCGGTGGCGCGGGCGGTGCGGCGCTCGGTGATCTCGCGGCGGAGCGATCCGACGACGAAGGCGTTGAGGGCGCCCAGGGCCCGCTGGAGGTCGTCGACGCCGTGCAGGCCGGGGGCCCGGCTGAGCGCCGCCGCGGTCGACTCGCCCACCGTGAGCGCGTGCGGGCCCAGGTGTGGCCGCGCGCCGAGCAGGTCGGCGAACCACTCGTGCTCCAGGGCGGCGGCGCGGGTCCGGTGGACGATGTCCAGCACCGTGGCCCGCCATCCTGACTCCTGCGCGCAGTCCTGGCCGGGCTCGGCGATCCGGGCGTAGACGGCGTCGACCATCAGGTCGAGCAGCTCGGATCGGTTGGTCACGTAGTCGTACAGCCGCATCGGGCCGACGCCGAGCTCCTTGGCGATCTTGCGCACCGACAGCCCCTCGAGGCCGTGCTCGTCGGCGAGCCGGATCGCCGTGGCGGCGATCTTCGCGCGGCTCAGCGGCACCGGCGCCGCCCGCGGCTGGGGCTCGGGCCGTTCCCAGACGGGCAGCGGTGCGCTACCGTACGGCGTATCCATAAGGTACAGCGTACGGTAAGGGAGACGACGATGCGCATCGCGATCGCCGGTGGTGGCCTCGGCGGGCTGACGCTGGCCCGGATCCTGCACCGGCACGGCATCGGCGCGGTGGTGTACGAGCGCGAGGCGGGCCGGTCCGCGCGGTCCCAGGGCGGGTCGCTCGACCTGCACCCGGAGTCCGGGCAGCGGGCCCTGGCCGACGCGGGCCTCGCCGGCAGGTTCCGGTCCACGGCACGGCCGGAGGGTGAGGAGCACCGCATCCTCGACCCGGCCGGACGTGTGCTCGTGCACCACACGCCACGGCCCGGCTCGTTCGACGGACGCCCCGAGATCGACCGCGCCGCGCTGCGCGACCTGCTGCTCGACTCGCTCCCCGGCGACGCGGTGGCCTGGCGGCACCGGCTCGTCGCGGCGACGCCACGACCCGGCGGAGGGTTCGAGCTGGCGTTCGACGGCGGCGACCGCGCCGGCTGCGACCTCCTCGTCGGCGCGGACGGCGCGCGCTCGGCCGTCCGGTCGCTGCTGACCCACGCGCCCCTGTCCTGCGTGGCCGTCCTGGTCGAGCTGAGCATCCGCGACGCCGACCGGCGCCACCCCGACCTCGCCGAGCTGGTCGGCCCCGGAAACCTCTGGTGCATCGGCGTACGCCGGATCCTGGCGGCGCAACGCCTGGGCGACGGCAGCATCCGGGTCGGGATCTCCCTGCCCGCTGACGATCCGGGCGCGGACGATCGCCTTGACACCTACCGCAGCAAGCGCGCCCTGCTGGAGATGTTCGACGGCTGGGACCCCGCCCTCACCGCACTCATCGAGGCCGGCGACGGCCGGCCCGCGCCGCGCAGGATCGAGGCGATGCCCACCGGCACCCGCTGGGCCCACCGGCCGGGCGTCACCCTCATCGGCGACGCCGCGCACCTCATGCCGCCGGTCGGCGAGGGCGCCAACCAGGCCATGCTCGACGGGGCCGAGCTCGCCACCGAGCTCGCCACCGCGCTCGCCGCCGACCCCGCCGACCCGGACGCGGCGATCCGGGCGTACGAGGAGGCGATGTTCACCAGGATCCACCCGATCGCCGAGATGTCCGCACGGGTCCAGGCGATGATGCTGTCCCCCACCGCGGCCGACGACATCGTCCGCTTCTTCACGCGGCCCGCCGAGCCCGCCGCCGCGGACTGACGAACCCGGCGTCACTCGGGGAGGGAGGCGAGCCGGGATTCGAGGAAGGCGCGTTCGACCTCGTTGTCGCACAGGGCGATGGCGGTGCGGTAGGCGGCCGCGGCATCCCGATGGCGGTGCAGGCGGCGCAGCAGGTCGGCGCGGGTCGCCGGCAGATAGTGGTACGACTCCAGGCGGGGGTCCGCGGCCAGCTCGTCGACCAGGGCCAGGGCGGCCGAGGGGCCGTCGGACATGGCGACGACGACCGCGCGGTTCAGGGCGACGACCGGCGACGGCCAGGCACGCAGGAGCAGGTCGTACAGGCCGCGCAGCTGCCGCCAGTCGGTGGCGGCGTAGGTGGGGGCCTCGGTGTGGACGGCGGCGATGGCGGCCTGCAGAGCGAAGCGGCCCGGGCGGCCGCCGCGCAGCGCTGCGCGGACGAGGTCGAGGCCGGCGGTGATCTGGGGGCGGTCCCAGCGGGCGCGGTCCTGCTCCTCCAGCAGCAGCAGGCGGCCGTCGGGGGCGGTCCGGGTGGCGCGGCGGGCATCGTGCAGGAGCATGAGCGCGAGCAGGGCGCGGGCCTCGCGCTCGTCGGGCATGAGGGCGCACAGGGTGCGGGCCAGGTCGAGGGCGCGGTCGACGAGGTCGGCGCGGACCAGGCCGGGGCCGGTCGGGGCGGCGTGGCCGGTGGTGAAGACCAGGTGCACGACGGTCAGGACGGCGTCGAGCCGGTCGGGGAGCTGTTCGAGGGGCGGCACGCGGTACGGGATGGCCGCCGCGGCGATCTTCTTCTTGGCGCGGGTGACCCGGGCCGCCATGGTCGGCTCGCTGACGAGGAAGGCGTGGGCGATCTCGTCGGTGGTCAGGCCGCAGACGAGGCGGAGCGTGAGGGCGAGCTGGGCCTCCCGGGCCAGCGCCGGGTGGCAGCACGTGAACACCAGGCGCAGGCGGTCGTCGGGGATCTCCTCCGGGGGGTCGTCCCCGGGGTCGGGGACCACCAGGAGCGGCAGCTTCGAGCGCAGCGTCGCGGCGCGCTTGTGGGCGTTGAGGGCGCGGCGCTGCGCGGCGACGGTCAGCCAGGCGCCGGGGTTGGCCGGCACACCCTGGCGCAGCCAGGCGTCCATGGCGGCCACGTACGCGTCCTGGACGCACTCCTCGGCGAGGTCGAGGTCCGGTTCCGTCGCGCCCATCCGTCCCCCTGACTAGAGTGAGTCCCGTTCTACTGTTACGGGGCGTAGTCGAATGGTAACTCTAGTCACAGCACTG